>JAHZOA010000100.1 GCA_020028455.1 Armatimonadota bacterium
CCTTGATCGCTTCATTGCTGCCCAGTTCCATGGCCGGCGACAGGACGACGCCGACGTCACGCAGCGCGGCCTCAGCGGCTTCTCGGGTACCCGACCCTCTCTCCCGCATGATCACGCGCTGGTCCCGCAGTGCCTTCGCCTGCACCGTCTGGGCCTGCGCAAGGTGATGTCCGGGCGGCACCACCAGCACGAGCTCATCTTCAAGCAGCGGCAGCACCTCGAGATTGTGAGAACTGACCTCCCACCCGACAATACCGACGTCGAGCTCGTTGCGCAGAATTTGCTCCTGAATGCGGCGGGTGTTGGCGATGTCCAGCGTCACGGTGACGTTCGGATACTTCTCTTGAAAAGCGCCAATGACTCGAGGTAACACATAGGTGCCGGGTGTGGTGCTGGCTCCGATCGTCAGCCGCCCCCGGTATTCGCCGGCGACCTCCGCCAGCGCCGAGTTGGCTTCCTCGACCAGGTTGAGAATCTGCCGCGCGTAGTCCTGGAGCACACGTCCGGCGTCAGTCAGGTAGATCCGCTTGCCGAGCTGCTCGAATAGATCCACCCCGAGAGATCGTTCAAGGTCGGCCACCTGGATACTGACCGACGGCTGGCTGATCCGAAGCTCTTCGGCCGCCCGTGAGAAACTTCCGAGCCGCGCGACAGTATAGAAGATTCGCAGTTGATGAAGGTTCACGTCGCAACACTTCGGACGTAGACGGAATCCCCCCTGCTCAAACAGAACAATTCACTATTCGCGTGCACCATTCACGGGAGGAGGTAAGGGTCGTGTCGGATCGAGAACGCATCAGGCTCACCTCGATGGTCGCCTGCGCGGGGTGAGCATCGAAACTGAGTCCTGAGGACCTGGCGCAGGTCCTGCGTCAGCTACCACAACCTAGCGACCCGAACCTTCTCGTGGGCACCAGCACCGTCGACGACGCGGCGGTGTACCGCCTGACCGACGAGCTGGCCCTCGTGCAGACCGTGGACGTGTTTACGCCGGTCGTGGACGATCCCTACCACTACGGGGCCATTTCCGCGGCAAATGCGCTCTCCGACATCTACGCGATGGGCGCCAAGCCGCTGCTCGCGCTGAACATTGTCGGCTTCCCCCGCGGGAAACTCCCGATGTCGGTGCTCGAGCAGATCCTACGCGGGGGGTCGGACAAGACAACTGAGGCAGGCGCCATTATCGCCGGCGGCCACAGCATTGATGATCCCGAACCTAAATATGGGCTGGCCGTGACGGGCGTCGTGCGCCCCGACCGGATAGTGAAGAACGTCGGAGCCCTCCCCGGAGACCAGCTCGTTCTCACGAAGCCGATTGGTATCGGGATCATCACAACCGGCATCAAGCAGGAGAAGACCTCAACAGCCGCCATCGACGAGGTTATTGCCGTCATGGAACGCCTGAACCGCGCTGCGTCGGAGGCGATGATCGAAGTCGGCGTGCACGCAGCGACTGATGTCACCGGGTTTGGCCTGCTCGGACACCTCCACGAGATGACCTCAGGCAGTCGCGTCACTGCGCGGATTTCGTTCGCCCGGGTGCCCGTTCTCGAGGAAGCACGGTCACTCGTGCGCCGCGGCGCCATCGCCGGCGGCACGTCACGAAACTACGAGTACTTACGTCCCCGTGTAACCTTTCTCGGCGTGGACGAATTCGACGAGATCATCCTCTGTGACGCCCAGACCTCAGGTGGATTGCTGATTGCGGTGGCTGCGGACCGGCTCGATGCGCTGACTGCGGCTCTCCACCAGCGGACGATCGAGCCCGCCCACATCGGCGCGATCACAGACGGTGGCGACGGCCGGATCGAGGTCGTTAGATAGGCGCCCGGCGATTACGTTTCTGAAACAAACTCCAGGGTGAGCGGGACCCGGCGGCTCAGCGTATCTCCCACCGGCGAGGAGCGCTCGCACCTCTCACGCAGATGGGTTAGCTGTTCAACCGTGGCCCCCGGAGCCCGCAGGCGGACCGTGCAGGACACGCCATCGTAACCCGCTCCCGGAGCGTCCTCGAACCCCCACAGAGTGCGGACGTTGAAGTGACCGTGTGCTTCGATCGACAGTTCTTCAATCTGAATTCCTAGCAGCGCTGCATGGAAGGTGATCACCTCGATGTCGCATGCTGCCAGGGCGGCAAGCACGCTCTGCATGGCGTTGAGCTCGCCGTCACCGCCGATGTGCGTGGCGATGTCGTTGAACTCAACGCGGGCGCGGCTTTCTCCAACCCATCGCGCGACCAACGTAGGATTCCGCTCCGTCAGTGAGGCATCCAGGGCGATCTGTTCCCTGCGCGTGCGCAGCTGCCCTACGTCGTAGCCATTGATCATTTCGTGGGTCTTGCCCTGACCGCTCATCATCACACCCCCGTGAGAGCATTATTCCGAACATCTGCAAAGCGGTCCTGTACACTTTCTGAAATGGGAGTGCTAAGGCGGGGTCTATTCGATAGATCTGGAACGCCGACGGCGGTGCGTTCGCGCGAAATAGTAGAGATGCTGCTGGGCATAGCCGGCCAGCGGGCCGAAACGCGTGCGCGCGAACGCCCGGATGCGGCGCTCAGACATACGGCGGCGAAAGTACCAGCGTTCCAGGGCCCGCTTCACCCAGACATCAACCGGGAACGCCTCCCCTTTCCCATAGGCAAAGAGCAACACGCAATCGGCAACCTTATCGCCGACGCCTGGAATTTCCAGCAGTCCCAGGCGGGCATCGTCGTAGGGCAAACTGTCCAGCCCTCTGAGATCGACACTCCCATCCGCGACAAGCCTTCCCACGGTTCGCACATATCCCGCACGGTAGCCCAAGGCGCAGGTCCGTAGCTCCCGCAGGGTGGCCGAAGCTAGGCTCGTCGGATCGGGAAAGGCCCAAACATCAGGGGAGATCACCGCGCCGAATCGCCGGCACATCCGGTCCAACGTAAGTTCGATCTTAGGGATGTTATTGAACGCGGAAATGATAAAACTCACCAAGCATTCCCAGGGATCCTGGCGGAGGAGGGCGATCCCGCTCGTGTGAGGCAGGATCCTCCTGAGAACGCGGTCGCGGCACAACGCCTCCTCGATGGTGCCGAGAGGCTCATCCGCACCCAGGTAGCGCCCCAGCGCTTCCAGGTGGTGTGTTTCGTGCATTCCCTCGACCCGGATCCCGTCCGATCCTTGTGTGAGGGTGGTACGGTGACCCGCAAAAGTACCGTTCGCTGTTCCATGATGCCACCGCCACCGAAACGCTTGTCCGCAGGACAACGTCCGGTCGAGCCGGTACGGTGGTGAGACGGGAATGAGGGCTGCCATCAGAGCGCCAGTGGATCGGCCGCTGCAAAAATGAACTGCGACCACGTTTCCATCCGGTCGCGCAGCTGCAGCAGCTGCGCGCGGTCCACCAGGCCTCCAGACAGCGACTGCACCTCGCGAACCTCGACCGCAGGAGATTCAAGATCGATAACATGGACCAAACCGAAGTGCACCCGGCCGACTGGGATGGAGTCGTCGTTGATTGCGCCGACAAGCCGTGGCTTCCACGCGCCCCTGATCACAAGTTCCTCGAGGAGTTCACGCCGCAGGCCGGCGTCGACGACGTCGACTGCTCCTTCCACGTCAGCTCGGTTGATGTGACCCCCGACGCCCACACTGAACTTCCCGTGAAGCCGGGTCTCGCCACCCTCTGCCGACCGCTGAAACGCGAAGACCTTTGAATCGTAACGGACGATCAGATAGGGAATGATCTGCTTCATTGAGGGATCGTGCTCCATCTCACTCCGTAAACGGAACTCCCCATAGGTGAGCACGCGCGAGCGATACTCCTGCACGCCGGACACTGTGAACCCATGCACCGAGTTGGGAAGCAACAGGTGACGCGGTACCACCAGGATATCTTCATCCATATTCGTGGGGCGAATCACTCCGGCCGCATGCGCTGGCCCGATCCCCTGGGAGACTCTCGATTGAGTGATTCGAACAGAGCGATCTGGTCTGGCAGGCCGAGAATCGTCACCTCATCGCCGGCCCGCAAGATGGTATCGGCCGTGGGGTCGAGGATCTCGGTGCCGTCTCCGCGGCGAACGGAGAGCACCCAGACGCCTGCCCGCTCGCGGAGCCTGGCCCGCCGGAGCGAGGCATCGTCGAAGCGTCCCCGCCCGATGAGTACAGTCTTCGTCTTCAGCAGATGCAGGTCGGCGGGAAGCATGGCAAACGAACTACCCAGGTATTCTACCTCGCGCTGCTGCTGCATGTAGTTCTTCAACTCTGAGTGCGGGATTCCCAGCGCCTCAAGGCTGTGGCGGATCAGCGTCTGAGCTGCCTCGAATTCCGGCTGAATCACTTCTGTTGCTCCCGCTTCGATGAGCGACACGCGCTGATCCGGGTGGCTGGACCGGGCGAGAATCGAGACATTGGGATTCAGCTCCCGGATCGCTCGTACCGCCTGCCGCGTGCGCTCAAAATCAGGGATGGCCACCACCGCCAGCCTGGCGCCGGCTGCTCCCGCGCTTCGCAACACTGGTTGACTCCCGGCGTCACCGAAGGTGGAGGGAATCCCACGCTGCCGCAGGGCCTCGATGGTTGGAAAGTCGAGATCGATCACATTGTAGGCAACATTGAACGCTTCGAGTGCTTCACCGATCGTGCCGCCAACGCGCCCGAACCCGCAGATCAGGACGCGATTAGGTTCCACCGTCTCGCGCAGAGGCACCTCAGAGGGTGCCGGTTCATCGATCAAGCGATGGGCCAGGTCAGCGAGGACCGTCGTGATCAGGATCGAGAGCAGCGAAGCCGCAAGCAGCGCATGATACGTCGTGTCGTTCAACACACCGGCCCCTCTCGCGACCTGTGCCAGCACAAAAGAGAACTCCCCGGTCTGCGCCATATGAATGCTGACGAGCGCAGCCGTGGGCCATTGGTAGCGGAAGAAACGCAACACCAGGGTCCGTACGCCGAACTTTCCTACAACGATGAGCCCGAGCAGGCCGAGCAGCAGTGGAAGGTTTTCGACAAGATCGGCCGGCCTGATCAGCGTCCCGAGCGACACGAAAAACAGCGCACCGAAGACATCCCGCATCGGCAGCAACCGCGCCAGAACCTCGTGTGTGAATTCCGATTCGCTGATGATGAGGCCGGCGAGGAATGCACCCAGCGCCAGCGATAGTCCAAGGCTGCTCGATAGTGCTGCAGTCCCGATCCCGATCGCCATCGCGACGAGCACGAACATCTCAGGATTGCGGCGGCGGGCCACGCGAGCCAGAGCCCTTGGGACAACCCGGTTGGCCAGGTAGAAGAATGGGACCAGAACCAGTGCCGCCCGGCCCAGCGCTACGCCGACTGAGCTCGCACGTCCGGACTCACTTCCTGCCAGCACAGGCAGGAGTACGATGAGGACCACGACGAGCAGGTCTTCCATAAGCAGCGTGCCGACCGCCAGCCTGGCATGTGGCGCGTTGATCTCGCCGCGGTCGAGCAGCAGTTTCGCCACAACCATCGTGCTGGCGACAGAGATCACGATTCCGGCGGCCGCGCCTTCGACCAGCCTCCAGCCGAATAGGACTCCAGACAGCGTGGTGAGCGCAACAATCAGCGCCATGGCCGCCGGCGCTCCTAACAGCACGGGAGCGCCGATGCGAGTCATCTCGTGCAGCGAGAACTCGATGCCGATCGAGAACATGAGGAGGACGACGCCGATCTGCGCAAAGAGCTCGAAGGTGGCCACATCCCGAATCGCGGGGCCCGGCGTGAAGGGACTGATCAACAGCCCGCCGATGATGTAGCCGACAAACAGGGGTTGGCGCGCAGCCTGGGCGAGCCAGCCGCCGGCCAGCGCAGCCACGAAGACCAAGGCGATGTCGCGAAAGAAGGTGGACTCAGCGGTCATAGATCTTCAACCCTAAAGCACAAAGAGGACGACGAAGTAGAGCATCAGCAGGACCAGCCCCAGAGGGACGCCAAACCTCGCCCACATTCTGCTGCGGATCCTGAGCTTATTGGCGGAGATGATGTTGGGAATGTTCCCCGGTATAAGCATCCCACCGCTGATCAGGAGACCCATCAGCACCGCGCGAATCTGAAAGGCCGTCATTTGCGGGCTGATCTCAGCCGCTGCCAGCGTGGCGTTGTCGAGGATCGCCGACACCATGTTGATCCAGTAGAGAATCCTCGCGTCCAGGTTGATAATGAATCGGTCGATGACCGGTCTGAACCCTTCTCCCAGAAGCGTCAGTGCCATAACGAAAAGATATACTCGTAGTGCTCGCACCACCACCGCGCGGTAACTCTCTACGGTCTCCGCCTCTGTCAGGGTGTCACCCGCATAACGCATAGGTTGGAAGGCTGCCCAAATCCCCATGAGAGCAACTCCCGGGATCACCCACGGTCCGAGGAGTCGCATCAGGTACCAGAAGTCCTGGCCGAGCTTCGCCGTGGCGATCGTCGAGAGCGGTTCGCCGATCGGTGTCAGCGCCGCGCCGAGTCCGATCGACATACACGCGATTACTACGAGCCGGGCCTCGTCCTCCTGGCTGAAGCGCAAGGCGCTAATCAATTCCACCAATACAAGTGATGCGATGATCGCCGTGATTACGCTGCTCAACAGTCCCAGTAGAACCACCACAATGAAGAT
>JAHZOA010000256.1 GCA_020028455.1 Armatimonadota bacterium
GTCTAGCTCGCGGCGGGCCGTGACGCCGACAAACTCATTGCGCTTGATGTCTTCGAGTTTGACCGGTCTGCGCTGAATGACCACCGTGTCGCTGTTGATCGCAAGCCGTGCCTGACTGCCGGTGCCCGTCGTCACCGTCACTGCGGATGCATCGACCGCGGCGATGATTCCCTCGGTGACGCTGCCGGGCGCCGGCGCCGCCCGTACCGCGCCCGAGAAGAGCACAACAGAGCTAAGAAGAGCCAAAAGGGTTTTCAACCCCGTTCACCTCCTCGGTGTGCGCAGACTACCACACCGATGCTCACGGAACAGTAACGGGAAATGGCTTTACACTGTTGACTTCTGCTTGCGGCCTCTCATGGATCGTGGAAGCTCGATTGGCTGAAGCGCGCGCTCGATCTGTGCCCTGGCAGGCTCGAGCCATGGCGGCAGCACGAGTCGCGTGCCGAGCTCGCTCAGGGGCTCATCCGTGAGGAATCCGGGTCCGTCGGTGGCGATCTCGAAGAGCACGCCGCCCGGCTCCCGGAAATAGATTGAATGAAACCAGAAGCGATCGATGATCTCGCTGACCGCGACACCGTGGTCCTGGATCTGCTGCCACCACGCTTGTTGTTCTGCATCGTTGGGCGTGCGCCACGCGACGTGGTGAATGGTACCGACCGCGACGCGCCCGCGCTGCCCGCCTGAGGTAACGACGAGGTCGAGCCACGCGCCCGAGCCACCCGCCCCGACTCCAAACCGCGTGCGACGATCCTCCTGAGCCGCCCTCCAGAATCCCAACGGCTCCTTGAGGAAGGTGGCGGTCGAATCGTCCGCACTTTCCATCAGCGTAATGCCATGAATGCCTCGAATGGCCTGCTTGGGCGGCACGGGTCCATCGGTCCAGGGTTGCCATTGCCGTGCCTCGGCGTCGGGGGCGGCCACCAACTCGAGCGCCTGCCCGTGGACGTCTGAGAACGAGAGGACGTCCTCGTCGAACCTGCGGGTGGGCCCCTCAAACGGAATCCCATGTTCGCTGAGCCGTGCCGTCCAGTAGGAGAGCGATGACTGTGGAATTGCCAGTCCCACCGCGCTCGCCTGTCCAACACCTTCGCGTCCTTGTAAGGCCTGGGCCAGGCGAAGAACGTGAGATCGGTGCCGGGATTGCCGACCGCGTCTGCGTAGAACAAGTGATAAGTGCCGGGGTCGTCCTGGTTCACCGTGCGCTTCACCAGTCTGAGCCCCAAGGTACCCACGTAGAAATCGACGTTCTCCTGGGGATTGCCTGTGATCGCGGTCACGTGGTGAATCCCCAGCAATTTCCGCGCGCTGCCGTTCATGCTGCTTCAACTAACCGCAGGCGGGTGCCGGATATTCCCTATTCCTTATGGTCGTGGCCCCATGTCCGGACGGCACTTCGGCATCAATTCCCGCAGTTTGGCTGCCCAGGTTTCAGCGAGCAGCCGCGGTGTCGTGCCGTTCGTCCGCGCATGCTCGCGGTCCGCGGTGATAATCAGCTGGCTGCCGACGTAAATGGCCCACTCTCCACCCGCGGGCCGCACCTGGATGTTCGACGGTGTGATCTGCTGTTTGCGGTAGGCTTCGATGATGCGCTCATTCACGATCTGCCGGCGCTGCAGGATGGATTGGCTGTCGGCTGGGAAACGGATCCGGAGCACGATCTCGTTACATACATAGATCGCACCAAAGTTGAGGTCCTGGGCGCGGGCCATGTCGACTTCGAAGATACTGACGAACGTAAGGATCAGAAACGCTACGAGTCCAGCACGCATGAAGACTCCTCCTTCGGATGGACCTTCCTGAGCATACTTACCCCGAAAACTCCACGCCGCATTGGATTGGGATTAAGCAGCGAGACGGGGAGGCCTCGAATCGGGACCGGAAGATCGGCTAAGGAGTGTAAAGAGTTATCGGTCGGCGGTGGCCAGGTTCCCTATCATGTAGCCATAGATGCCCGGTTCGACAACGTTCGCGGTGCGTTGTGTCAGCACCATGATCCCGCGGTCGAACGGGCAGCGGATGACTTCCAACTCCTCGAACGAGTAAGGACTCACGATCCGTCCCAGGACCTGACCCGCGGCGACCTCGACGCCGAGCTCGGTCACTTCCGGCAGCAAGAGGCCGCCGTGGTGAGGCCGCAGGATCGCGATCTCGTTCAGAACGGTCTGCTTTGGCGGAGGGACAGGATCCCCGGGTAGCATCTTGAGGGTCTTGAGAATGTTGGCGAGCCCGGTGATGCCGCGCTGGACATACCCAGTTTGATCGATATCGCCGCCGCCGAGCTCCACCACGACCGACGGAATGTTGAATTCTCGCGTGACGCTCACCGACGTGCCCGCGAGAGTCTCCTTTGCCCGGTAGAGCAGGGGCGACCCGAACGCGCGCGAGAGTGGTTCGGCGTTGAGGATATAGACGTAGTCAACGGTCGGATACGCCCCGCCGGCGTGCATGTCCACGTAGTAGTTGATCTTCTTGAGAAATCCCTCGGCCATCTTGAACGCCAGTTGTTCCGTGAGCAACCCGTCGGCGTTCCCAGGAA
>JAHZOA010000019.1 GCA_020028455.1 Armatimonadota bacterium
GAGGCCGAGTTTCTCTTTGGCGACCTCACGGATCGTGCGGCCGGTGGCCGCAGCGGTTTTCGCCACGTCGGCAGCCTTGTCATAGCCGACGACCGGCGCAAGCGCCGTTGCGAGCATCAGCCCGCGCTCGACGAGCTCGGGACCGCGGTGGGTCGCGGTGAGTCCATCGATGCACTGTTCGGCAAAGTTGCGCGAGACCGCTGCGAGCAGCTCGATCGACCAGAGCAGGTTGTGCGCGATCACCGGCATCATCGTGTTGAGCTCGAAGTTGCCCCACTGGTTTCCGAGACCGACGACCAGATCGTTGCCCTGCACCTGCGCGCAGGCCTGGATGACCGACTCGGCGATGACCGGGTTCACCTTGCCCGGCATGATCGACGATCCGGGCTGGACCGCGGGCAGAGCCAATTCGCCGAGCCCCATGCCGGCGGTCTTCGTGAGGCGCGCGCACACGCGTCGCGCAAACTCAGGATGTGCGTTCGTGCCGGTGCCAACGGCAGTGCCCCCCAGCGGCACTTCCCGCAGTTCATCCTGCGCGTAGCCCAGCCTCCGGATGGCACGCTCGATTTGCCCTGCGTAGCCATCGAACTCCTGGCCCAGCCGGATCGGCGTCGCGTCCATCAGGTGCGTGCGACCGGTCTTCACAATGGGATGAAACTCTTTCGCCTTGGCGGCGAATGACCGGTGCAGCCGCTCCAGCGCGGGGATGAGAGCGCCGCGGATTTCCATCAATGCGGCAAAGTGAATCGCCGTGGGGATCACGTCGTTGCTGGACTGGCAGATGTTGACGTGGTCATTGGGATGAACCGTTTTACTGCCGCGCTCCTCACCGAGCAACTCGGACGCACGGTTGGCGATCACTTCGTTGGCGTTCATGTTGGTCGAGGTGCCGGAGCCTGTCTGATAAATGTCGATGGGGAATTGCTCATCCAGCTGGCCTTCAGCGACCTCACCGGCAGCTCGGACGATAGCCTCTCCGAGGCGCCGGTCCAGGAGTCCAAGGTCCATGTTGGTTTCCGCCGCGGCCTGCTTGATGAGTCCGAGCGCGCGGATGAACGAGCGGGGGAATCGAAGGCCGCTGATCGGGAAGTTCCGGATTGCCCGCGCGGTGTGCGCGCCATAGTACGCGTCCGCCGGCACCTCCATCTCGCCCAGAAAGTCACGCTCGACTCGCGTCTTTTGCGCCCGTATGGCCATTGAAGTTAACCCCCTAACGTTCGCTTCTTTCGCGTTGTCGCGCTGTTGCGTGCCCGCGTTGTCGGGAGTCCAGCAAGAATATCTGCCCTCATGTCTTGAAGGTGGCTGCGAAGCGCGCGCCGGGCTGCGGCCGGCTGACGGCGACGAAGCGCGCCCAGCATCTGGCGATGGAACCGATGGGCTTTGAACGGACTGGTCGGGCGGCGGCCGGTCCGCTCTCTCGCCTGCAGCCACAGCTCGTTCAAATGCCGGATGACGCTGAGCAGCACGGGGTTACCGGTCGCTTCCGCGACGATGGCGTGAAACGCCAGATCGTCTGCGACATCAGCCTTTCCACTCTCGAGCGAGGCTTCATGCGCGGTCAAGAACTGATCGATCATCTCTAGGTCCTCGCGGGTGGCGTTGTGTGCGGCGAGCTCCACCACACCTTCCTCGAAGAGCCGACGGGCCTCCAGCAAATCGAGGAGGAACGTACGGTCCGACAGGAGGCTATACACCGAAGGGTCGATCGGCGTCGGGGGAGAGGTGGCCACGAATGTGCCCTCGCCCGCGCGCGCGTCCACGACCCCAATGTAGTCGAGGACGCGCAATGCTTCTCGCACCGACGCGCGGCTGACAGAGAGCGCCTCAGCCAGTTCGCGCTCGCCCGGGAGTTGCTCCCCGGGCTGGAGGTGCTTGTCGGCGATCAGGTCCTGGATCTGGCGCACGATGCCCTCATACAACCGGCTGCGCCGGACGGGTTGAAACAGGGCTCGATCAGGAGTCGCCATTCTCTTGAGGTGATACCCCTGGTGGCCTGCTGGTCAGACCAGCGGCCATATAATCGTATCGGGCGCCCCGACCGCTGTCAAGGATGCACGAGCCGCCGGGCGAATCCAAGCAGGCGCATGCAAATTTCCGCCACCGCTGCTCGTCGATTCATCCTCACCCGTCAGCATCTTGCGGGCCCGCGGATAGCGCCCACCGCCGCCGGCATGATGCGTCTCGCCCGCGACCTGAGGTACGTGCAGCTCGACCCCACGAGCGCCGTCGCGCGCAGCCATCTACTTGTGTTCTGGAGCCGGCTGGGGCCATATGATCCGGCCACGCTCGAGCGTCTGCTCTGGAAGGAACGGCGGTTGATCGAGTACTCTGCTTTTCTCGTGCCGGCGGAAGACTACCCGATCTACCGGCTCAGGATGCGGAAGTTCGCGACCGGCGATTCCCTCTGGCCACGCCGCGTGCGCGGCTGGATGAGGCAGAACGCCGGACTTCGCCGTCACGTCATGACGGCCCTTCGGCGCCGTGGGCCTCTCGCGTCGGATGAGTTCGAAGATCGATCGGTGGCGTCGTGGGAGTCAACGGGGTGGACAGCCGGACGGAACGTCAACAGGATGCTGGAGTTCCTGGGCGCCTCAGGTGTGCTCGTCGTCGCTGGCCGCCGTGGCGGCCAGCGCGTCTGGGACCTTGCATCTCATGCGCTGCCATCGAGAGCGACGAGCGGCTCCGTCACGGAGCCCGAGGCGGAACGGTACCGGACGCTCCACGCGCTTGCCGCGCTCGGTATCGCGCGGCCTGCGCACATCAGATCATTCTATGTCGGCCCGCGCACCGCCGACCTTCCGCATATACTTGCTGCTCTTGAGCAGGATGGACAGATCGCGCGGGTAGAGATCGCAGACGGGGGAACCCTCGGCAAGGGAGTCTGGTGGATGCGGACCAAGGATCTCCCGTTGCTTGGCCGTCTCGTGTCGGGCAGATCGTGGACGCCCCGCACGACCTTGCTATCGCCTTTCGACAACCTGATCATTAACCGGAGCAGAACCGAAGAGTTATTCGATTTCCGGTTCCGTATGGAGATTTATGTCCCGAAGAAAAAGCGGCAGTACGGGTACTTCGTCATGCCGATTCTCCGCCACGATCGTCTGATCGGACGCGTCGACCCCTTCTTCGACCGGCGGAACTTTCAGCTGCGAATCAACGCGATCTTTGCCGAGGCAGGTGCTTCGAAGGACCGGCCTACAGGCGTGGCGGTCGGTCGAGCCATTCAAAGCCTTGCCGCATTTCTCGGCGCGAAAGACATTGTCTATCCGTCCAATGTGCCTTCCGGTTGGAGGCGGGGCATGGGGTCCTAAAGCACCGGACGGCTACGGCCTGATGACACGTCGACCATTTGCGCCTCGTGAAACCACTTCCCCACCTGACTCGACATTGAGTCGCGAGCGAACCCGACCGCGCTCATCCACCAATTCGATGACGCGCGCACGGAGAGTCGGCGTCACAGACTGTGCGTCGTCGGCCCCGTCCGGGCCAGCAGAAGAAACAGGATTACCAGATTGATCGCGGCGAGCGCCAGGGCAAAGTCGCTGTGTCTTCATACAATCCCTCCCTTAAACGTTTGCCGGCAAAGGTAACCAGACCTCATGGCGGCGTGACTGTCACGCAGGGTCGGCTAATTCCATCGAAGCAGAGTCTCGAACGGCTGTCCATGACGTAAGTGGGCTATTCAACCGGCTGGCGCGTTGCGATGAGAAATTCAGTAGCGATTGCTGGCGTTGCCCGCGGAGCGGGCCGGCGGGCGCGAGAGGCCGAGCTGCAGCGAGGCCGAGGGAATATTGCTTGTTGCTCATAAGTCGGGTGCGTTACACTGGTCGAGACCAAATCAGGAGGCGTCTACATGAGCGCGCTTGAGACCCTCACCCCACCCAAAGAGGGGCAGCGGATTGAGATCAACAATGGTCGGCTAACGGTTCCCAACCAGCCGATCATTCCATTTATAGAGGGCGACGGGACAGGACCCGACATCTGGCGTGCCAGCCAGCGGATTTTTGACGCTGCGGTCCGCCTCGCGTACGGCGGGAAACGGCGGGTCGTCTGGTTCGAGGTTTACGCAGGGGAGAAGGCCAACAAGTCATTTGGCTCTTGGCTGCCCGAAGATACCCTCCGCGCGTTCCAGCACTACGTCATCGGGATCAAGGGACCGCTGACGACGCCGGTGGGCGGCGGGTTCCGCAGTCTCAACGTCGCGCTACGTCAACTTCTCGATCTTTACGCCTGCGTGCGTCCGGTGCGTTGGTTCGAAGGAGTACCCAGTCCCGTCAAGCATCCCGAGTGGGTCGACGTCGTGATCTTCCGAGAGAACTCCGAAGACATCTACGTCGGGCTCGAGCACCCCAGCCAGTCGCCGGAAGCCAAGAAGCTCATCGAGTTCGTGCGGAAGGAGTTCGGCTGGAAAGTGCGTGATGACGCCGGTGTCGGACTGAAGCCAATGAGTCCATTCGGCACGAAGCGGCTCGTGCGGAAAGCGCTGCGCTATGCGATTGAGCACCGCCGAAAGAGCGTGACGATTGTGCACAAAGGCAACATCATGAAGTACACCGAGGGCGCCTTCCGCGAGTGGGGCTACGAGCTGGCCCGCGAGGAGTTCGGCGGTCAGACTGTGACCTGGGACGACGTTCAGAAGCAGCATGGTGGCAAGGTGCCTGCCGGCAAGATTCTGATCCAGGATTACATTGCCGACGTGACGTTCCAGCATCTCCTCACACGGCCGAAGGATTTCGACGTCATCGCCACCGGCAACCTCAATGGCGACTACCTGTCGGACGCCGTCGCCGCCCAGGTCGGCGGCATCGGGATGGCGCCCGGCGGCAATATTAGTGATCACCACGCGGTCTTCGAGGCCACGCACGGCACCGCGCCCAAGTACGCTGGACTCGACAAGGTCAATCCAGGGTCGCTGACGCTCTCGGGTGTGATGATGCTCGAGCAACTCGGCTGGAACGAGGCGGCGGACACCATCATCAAGGGGATGGAGAAGACCTTCAAGCAAAAGGTCGTGACCTACGACTTGGCGCGCCTCATGGATGGCGCCAAGGAAGTCAAAACCAGCGAATTCGCCACGGCCGTCATCGACAATATGGCCTGAGATAATTTTGTCTACCCAGTCTCCCCCGTCTCATGCGTCGGGTTTTGGGCAGGTAGACCGGGAAGACTGGGTAGACAAGGTAGACGCGGAAGACGCCGTCTGGGGTGCACGATAATCGGCAGACCAAAGGTCACAATCGTCGGAGCCGGAATGGTCGGCCATACCACAGCGCATTGGCTGGCGGTGGATCAGGTCGCCGATCTGGTTCTGGTCGACATCGTCGACAAGATGCCGTCGGGGAAGGCGCTCGACCTGCTCCAAGCCACACCGATCCGCGGCATCGATGTCAAGATCGTCGGGAGCAATGGGTACAAGGAAACCAGCGGCTCCGACGTCGTGGTCATCATCGCCGGTATCGCGCGCAAGCCCGGCATGACCCGCGAGCAGCTCATCGATACAAATGCGGGGATCGTCAAAGGCGTCGTGGAGCAGGTCACCCGCTATTCTCCCGATGCCTACCTAGTCGTCGTCACCAACCCGCTCGACGCCATGACCTACCTGACGTACAAGATCTCAGGTTTTCCTCGGCAGCGTGTGATCGGAGAATCCGGGGCTTTGGACAGCACGCGCTTCCGGACGTTTATCGCTGCAGAAGTTGGAGTCTCAGTGGAAGACGTGCATGCGATGGTCATCGGCGCGCACACGGACAAGGACATGGTCCCCCTCCCGCGCTTTGCGAGCGTCGGTGGCGTGCCTCTCAATCACCTCCTCACTCAGGAGCGCATTGAGGCCATCGTCGCGCGAACCCGGCGGGGCGGCGCAGAGATCACGGAGTTGATGGGGACGAGCGCGTTCTTCGCGCCGGGAGCGGCCATCGCCCAGATGGTGAACGCGATCGTGCGGGATCGAAAGCGGTTGATCCCCTGCAGCGTCTACCTTGAAGGGGAGTATGGACAGAAGGACGTGTGCATCGGTGTCCCCATAGTCCTTGGGGGTGGAGGTCTGGAGCGAATCATTGAAGTTCCCTTGAATGAGCAAGAGCGAAGCGCCTTCACCGCATCGGCCGGCGCCGTGCGCGAGATGCTGGGAGCGCTGAAACTATAACGAGGGATGAAACTTCACGAATTCCAGGCCAAGGAGCTCTTCGCGAAGTACGCCATCCCCATTCAAAAAGGCACCGTGATCGAGCGTCTGGAGCAACTCGACGGATTGACGCTCACCTATCCCCTCGTGCTCAAGGCGCAAGTCCTCGTCGGCGGAAGAGGCAAAGCCGGCGGTATCAAGGTCGCCAAATCTCTCTCCGAGGCCAAGCAGCACGCGAGAGCCATCCTCGGCATGGACATCAAGGGCGAGAAGGTGAAGCGGCTACTGGTCGCCGAGGCCGCAGAGATCGGCGCGGAGTACTATCTTGCGTTTGTCGTCGACCGCGTGGCGCGGCGCCTGGTCGCCATCGCCTCAGCGGCAGGAGGCATCGACATCGAGGATGTGGCGCGTCAGACGCCTGGGAAGATCGCGAGGGTCGCGATCGATCCGTTTCTTGGATTCCAGCCGTTCCACGGGCGAGTGCTCGGCAGGAACATCAGGTTGAGCGGCACACTCCTCAATGATTTCGTGAAAATCTCGACGACGCTGTATCGCCTGTGTGTGACTGAGGATGCAGAACTGGCTGAGATCAATCCGCTGGCAGTCGTGGGAGATCGTCTACTGGCCGTCGACGCAAAAGTGATCATCGATGATAACGCCGTCTTCCGGCATCCTGATCTTCCCAGGAACGAGGAGCTGACGGAGCTTGAGCACATGGCTCGCGCATCAGGGCTCTCGTATGTCGAGCTCGACGGCGACATCGCTATCATTGGCAACGGCGCGGGATTGGTGATGGCGACCCTCGACATCGTCGCTCACTTCGGAGGCCGGCCGGCGAACTTCCTCGACGTGGGCGGGGGGGCGACCGAAGAAAATATGCGGCGGGCCGTTGACATCGTGGCGCGCAAGTCTGGTGTGCGTGCGCTCTTCGTGAATATCTTCGGCGGCATCACCCGATGCGATGACATCGCGCGGGGGATCACGTCTTCGCCACCACCGATGCAGATGGTCGTCCGGCTCACCGGCACCAACGAAGACGAAGGGCGCCGGATTCTCAAGGCCGCGGGGATTCACGTCTACGTCGATCCGGAGGAAGCCGCCCAGCAGGTCGTGTCGTTAGTGCGGGGCCGCTCAATGTGAGTGTGCTTATAAACAGAACCACGCGGGTCCTGGTGCAAGGGATCACCGGTTATCAGGGCGAGTTCCACACAGCCAGGATGCTGGAGTTCGGAACCCAGGTTGTGGCGGGCGTCACGCCGGGGAAAGGTGGGCAAAAGGCTCACAGAGTTCCGGTATTCGAGACGGTCGAGGAGGCTGTCCACGAAACCGGAGCCACTGCCGCGTGTATCTTCGTGCCTGCGCGCGGCGCGAAAGACGCGGCGCTCGAAGCCATAAGCGCGGGACTCGATCCGGTCGTGATCATCACGGAAGGGGTCCCCGTGCATGACTCGCTGCAGGTCATGGAGCACGCCCGACGGAGCGGCGTGCGGGTGGTCGGACCCAATTGCCCGGGGGTGACCTCGCCCGGGCAGTGCAAGATCGGGATCATGCCGAATCATCTGTTCAAGCCCGGTCCTGTCGGCGTTGTATCGCGCAGCGGCACGCTGACCTACGAAATTGTGGCCGGCCTGAGCGGTAAAGGGATTGGACAGAGCACGGCGATCGGACTGGGTGGTGACCCCGTCGTCGGTGTGTCGTTCACAGACGCGTTGAAGATGTTTCACGATGATCCGGAGACGACAGCCGTTGTGCTGATCGGAGAGATCGGCGGCAGCGCGGAGGAGGATGCCGCTCGATTTCTCGAGGACCATCGGTCTAAGCCGGTCATCGGTTACATTGCTGGGCAGACGGCGCCACCGGGCAAACGCATGGGTCATGCCGGCGCGGTGATATCCGGAGGCGAAGGCACGGCGGCAGCGAAAGTCGAGGCGCTGCGTCGCGCGGGGGCCAGGGTTGCGACTCTGCCCGGAGAAGTAGCGGGATTTGTGCGGGAGGTGTTGAGATGAAACGGAAGTTGACCCGCTCCAAGAAGAACCGGATGCTCGCGGGCGTCTGCGGGGGTGTGGCGGAGTATACGAACCTCGACCCCAACGTCGTACGCATCGTTTGGGTGCTGACGACGGCATTTCCCCCCACGACACTGGTGGGGTTGGCCGGATACTTCGCGGCCTGGTTGATCGTTCCGGAAACAAGCAGTGCGAGCGCGTAGGAGGGTGATCGAGCGTGCAGGGATTCCTGCTCCGCTGGCTCTTTAACGCCGTCGCAATCTATCTCACGACGCTCGTCATCCGGGGCATCCAGGTCCCCGACTTCACCACAGCGCTCATCGCTGCGCTCGTGCTTGGGATCGTGAACGCTTTTATCCGGCCGATTGTGCTGCTGCTCACGTTGCCGATCAATATCCTTACTCTCGGTTTGTTCACACTGATCGTCAACACCCTGATGCTCTACCTCGTCGCGGCAGTGGTGCGCTCATTCGTGATTACAAGCTTCTGGTCGGCGCTGATCGGTGCGCTGCTCATCGCGCTGATCAGCACCGTGCTCAGCCACGTGTTCGCGCGTTGACTTGATACACTAGGAA
This sequence comes from Armatimonadota bacterium, assembly GCA_020028455.1. GTDB lineage: Bacteria > Sysuimicrobiota > Sysuimicrobiia > Sysuimicrobiales > Kaftiobacteriaceae > JACPRY01. Next base: position 8,706 of record JAHZOA010000019.1, read on the forward strand.
GATGGCACAGCCATCAACGGCGCGGCGTCAGCGGCGCCTCGCGCTCTCCGATATCCGCTTCCTCATCATCACCGGACTCTCCGGGGCGGGGAAGTCCACGGCCATGCGGGTCTTCGAGGACCTTGGGTTCTTCTGCGTGGACAACCTGCCGCCGGCGTTGCTGCCGAAGTTCGCCGAATTGTGCCTCCAGTCTGATGGGAACATCCGGCAGGCCGCCCTCGCCATCGACGTGCGCGGGGGCGAGTTCTTCGACGATCTCTTCAGCGCGCTGCGCCAACTCGAGGACATGGGGTTCGACTATGAGATCGTGTTCCTCGATTCATCCGATGACGTGCTGGTCCGCCGGTTCGAAGAAACGCGCCGCAAACACCCACTGTCACAGACTGGCGGCGTGCTCGAGAGCATCAAGGAAGAGCGCCAGCGCCTGGAAGCGGTAAAAGAGCGGGCCGATAAGATCATCGATACGTCGGTGTTGTCGGTCAAGGAACTCCGCACCGAGCTGCTGGAAACATACGTTCGCGGGAGGCAGGAGGGGACGATCACGGTGAGCGTCGTCTCCTTTGGTTACAAGTACGGGATCCCACTCGACGCTGATCTCGTCTTCGACGTGCGGTTCCTTCCCAACCCGCACTATCAGGAGTCACTTCGGCCGTTACCGGGGCAGAGCGAGGCGGTGCGGCGTTTCGTGCTCGAGCAGCCAGCCACACGGGAGTTCATGGCACGGCTGACCGAGATGATGGATTATCTGCTGCCGCAGTTCGTTACTGAGGGCAAGGCGCATCTCACCGTGGCGCTCGGCTGTACGGGTGGGAAGCATCGCTCGGTCGTGCTCGCCGACGAACTCGCGGAGCACCTGCAGCGGAAAGGGTACAACGTCAGCGTGAGGCATCGCGATATGGGGAAGGAGTAGAGCCGCGAGTCGGAGGCGCAAAGCCTCTCCCCGACTGAAACTGATACGGGGTCCCCTCAGGCTTTGCGCCTCCGACTGCGGCTCTTGGACAGGACGTGAAAAGTAATTGAAAAGTCCGGAAGTGAGCGGCTCCATGCGTGAAAGGCTCGGACGGTGGACACAGTGGCTGATCCCGGGCATCGGGGTCAAGCGCTGGGCGCTCGTGCTTGCGTTCAGCATTCTGCTGGCCAGCGCCGGCGTCGCGCTCATCGTCAACGTGAGGCCGCTCGGCTGGCTGGAAGTCATCGTCTTCAAGATGGCGCTCTCAGTCCTCGTGCTGACCGGCGGCACGCTGTCACCGACCGTGTTCGGGGTGCTGCTGATTCTCATCGGACTATTCGTCGCGTTTCTGGGGCTTCGCGGCACGATCCGGTCGATCGCCGGAGCATTCCTTCCACGCGGTGATCCTCGCCTCGTCCAGCTGCTCCACCAGCAGCGTCAGCAGCGCCAGCGGCGGCGCGGGCCACGGGTCGTGGTGGTCGGTGGCGGGACCGGTTTGTCGGCCCTGCTCCGCGGGCTGAAGGTCTTTACGGAGAACCTCACCGCGGTCGTGACGGTGTTTGACGACGGCGGGAGCTCCGGCCGGCTGCGCCGGGAGCTTGGAATCCTTCCCCCCGGAGACATTCGCGACTGTCTCGTCGCGCTCGCTGAATCCGAGCCGCTGATGACGCAGCTCTTCGAGTATCGCTTTCAGGGTGGCGCGCTCGACGGGCATGCGTTCGGCAACCTGTTCATTGCCAGCCTGGCCGGCGTCACCGGTGACCTGGAAAGCGCGGTCGAAGCGACGAGCAAAGTCCTCAACATCCGCGGCCGGGTCCTGCCCTCAGCGGCCGAGGACGTGGTGCTCGTCGCCGAGTTCACCGACGGGAGCGTCGTGGAAGGTGAGTCGCAAATCCCGCGGGCGCGCAAGCAAATCCGGAAGATGGCCCTCAAACCCGCCGACGTCGCGTCGCTGCCGGACGTTCTCCAGGCCATCGGCGAAGCCGACTTGATCGTGCTGGGCCCGGGCAGCCTGTACACCAGCGTGATCCCCAACCTTCTCGTCCGGGGAGTCGCCGACGCTATTCGCAGCAGCCGTGCGCTGCGCGTGTACGTCTGCAACGTCATGACCCAACAGGGCGAGACCGACGGTTTTGCCGCCAGCGATCACGTGCGTGCCTTGATCGATCAGATCGGCCCTGGACTCTTCACGCATGCCCTGGTCAACACGCAGCGGGTCCGCAATCGCACCGTCTTGGCGCGGTATGAGGCAGAGGGCGCGCAGCCCGTCGAGGCGGATTTCGATGCGATCCGGGCCACCGGTGTCACGCCTGTCCCGGCGCACATCGTGAGCGAGGAAGACGTAGTCCGCCATGACCCCGACCGCCTGGGCCGGGTGCTGATGCACCTCGCTGCCGGTGCGCCTGCCGCTACTGTCGCCGCTCTCTAACTGAAGGTTTCCTCTGTAAATCACTCGAATTTCGAACAATTGGTTTGTGTCCATCCCACATCATTTCCGTGCATTTGGTCTTGGATCCATGAGCTTTGGGCGAGGGCCTGCGCATAATGCCGAAGGTTATCGTTGACTGGCTGTACGTCGCGGTATTCGCGTTTGTCGGTACCATCATGGCGGCCCTGCCGCTGGGGATTGTGTGGTTGCTGGCTCCGCGCGCCGACCTGCCCCAGAAAACCCTGACATACGAGTCCGGCGTCATCCCGTTCGGCCAGGCGTGGGCCCAGTTCAACGTCCGCTACTACTTGTTCGCGCTGATCTTCGTCGTCTTTGACGTGGAGGTCATCTACCTCTACCCCTGGGCGGTCGTGTTCCGCCAGCTCGGCGCGTTCGCGTTCTTTGAGATGGTTATCTTCCTCTTAATACTGCTCGTGGGGCTCGCCTACGCCTGGCGCAAAGGTGCCCTCGAATGGACTTAACGGAGTAGAAATGGACTGGCTGACTGAAATCCTCAAAGCCGCCCTCCTCACGGTGGTCGTGTTCACCTATCTGGCGGTCGTCACGGCCATGATCGGCGTATACCTCGAGCGGAAAATCAGCGGTTGGATTCAGGCGCGTCTCGGACCCAAGCACGTGGGCCCGCAGGGACTCCTGCAAACAGTCGCCGACACTGTCAAGCTCCTCCAGAAGGAGCACATCACGCCGCGCCAGGCCGACGTCCTGATCTTCAATGCCGCGCCCATCATGGTGGCCGTCGCAGGGTTGCTGGACTGGGTAGTGATTCCTTTCGGCCGGATTGGGGAACGTGTGCTGGTCGTCCGGGACCTCAACATCGGCGTGCTGTATTTTGCCGCGATGGCATCCCTCACCGTCATCGGCATTCTCGCCGGCGGCTGGTCGTCCAACAACAAGTATGCGCTGCTGGGCGGCCTGCGCTCCGCCTCCCAGATGGTGAGTTATGAAATCCCTCTTGCCCTGGGAATTCTATGGGTGGCGATGATCGCCGGCACATTGTCGACCGTCGGGATCGTGCAGGCTCAGGCGCAACAGGGCGGCTGGTTCCTCTTCAAGCTCCCGCAACTAGACTACGCAGGAGCGCCATTTGGCATTCTGGCCGCCCTGACCTTCTTGACTGCGGCCACGGCAGAGGTGAATCGTGTCCCGTTCGACCTGCCGGAGGCGGAATCGGAACTGGTGGCAGGCTACTTTGCCGAGTACACGGGCATGCGCTTCGCGCTCTTCCAGTTGGGCGAGTACGCCGAAGCCTTTGCCATGGCCGCGCTGGCCGCCATCATGTTTCTGGGCGGTTGGCTGGAGCCCAATCTGCCTGCCTGGCTGTGGATCACGTTGGGCCTCGCGGCAGTGCTCGTGGTCGTACTGCTCCTTATTACGGGCGCCTCGCGCGACCTGCTGATCCGGCCGATCCTCATCCTGGCGGTGCTCGGCGCTGCGCTCTGCGTGGTCATGTTCTTTGGGGTGCAGGCCGGCCGCTCGCCGGTCCTGCCTTCTCCCGTGTGGTTTCTCACGAAGATGTTTGCATTGGTCTTCTTCCTGATCTGGATGCGCTGGACATACCCGCGGCTGCGCCTCGATCAACTGCTCAATCTGTCCTGGAAGGTGCTGCTGCCGGTGGGATTGCTGAATCTCTTAATCACGGGGTTCCTCATTACCGTTGTGCGCGCGCCCTAATGGGTGAGCTTGCCGCGTTCATCATTCTGGCGTGTGTCACCCTGATCCCCGCGGTCGTGGTGGTGACCTCGGGGAATATCGTGCGCAGCGCGCTGTCCCTGATCCCGACGTTCCTGGGCGTCACTGGTCTCTACATTCTGCTGCACGCGGAGTTCGTCGCGGGAATCCAGATCCTCATCTATGCCGGGGCCATCACCGTGTTGATCCTGTTCGTCATCATGTTGACGGCGGGGGGCACCGGGACGCGCATCCGGCAAGTCAATGAACAGGTGCCGCTCGGCGCCATGGCGGCGGTCTGGCTCGGGTTTCTCATCCTGCTCGTTATCTTCCGTACCCGCTGGCCGTACACGGCGACGCCCGCACCGCAATACAACGTGGCCTCAATCGGCACTGCATTCTTGACGGACTACGTCCTGATCTTTGAGGTCACGAGCCTGGTGCTGTTGGTCTCACTCATCGGAGCGATCATTGTTGCGAGGCGGGAAGAATGAACGGACGGGAACGGGGGAACGCGGGAACGCGGGAGCGCGACGTATGCATGTCGGTCTAACACATTACCTCGTGGTCAGCACAATCCTGTTCTGTATAGGGTTGTACGGCGTGCTCACGCGGCGGAACGCGGTTGCGATTCTGATGGGCATCGAACTGATGCTCAACGCGAGCAATATCAACCTCGTCGCCTTCAACCGGTACCTAGCCCCCGGCGCCGTGGGTGGACAGACCTTCGCGCTCGTGATCATCACCCTGGCCGCCTGTGAGGCCGCGGTCGGTCTGGCCCTCGTGATGGCCGCCTACCGCAGCTTAGAAACCATTCATGTCGACGAGATCAACGTGATGAAGTGGTAATTTCACCCCGGAGATCGTGATGCTCCAATACGCGTGGGTCATCCCGGTGCTGCCGTTCATCGGCTTCTGGTGGATTATTTTCGCCGGCCGGCGAGCGCCTGGGCAGGGCGCCTACGTGGCCATCGGCGCCATGCTCGGGGCGGCCCTGCTTTCGGTGGCGGCCTTTATCGAGGTGCTGCGCGGGGCGCGCTACGATGCCAGCGTGGTCTGGGCCACAGTGCTCAACCGGCCGATCGAGGTCGGCTATCAGGTCGACCCGCTGACATCGGTCATGCTCCTCGTCGTCACGGTCGTCGGCTCGCTGATTTTCATCTACTCGATCGGCTACATGCAGGGCGATCTGCGGTATCCCCGGTTCTTCGCATACATGTCGCTCTTCGCATCGTCAATGCTGCTGCTCGTGCTGGGGAACAACTTTCTCACTTTGTATGCCGGCTGGGAACTCGTGGGTCTGTGCTCCTATCTCTTGATCGGGTTCTGGTTTGAGCGCCCAGCCGCGGCGCGGGCGTCAATGAAGGCGTTTGTGACCACGCGGGTTGGAGACCTCTTCATGTTCCTGGGCATACTGCTGATCTTCCTCCAGCTCGGGACGCTCAACTTCAACGAAATTTTTTCGGGAGTGGAGACGGGACGTTTGGCCGGCGGGCTCCTGACGCTCGCGGCCGTGCTCGTGTTCGGCGGCGCGGTCGGCAAATCCGCGCAGGTTCCCCTGCATGTGTGGCTGCCGGACGCCATGGAGGGTCCGACACCCGTATCCGCGCTCATCCACGCGGCAACGATGGTAGCGGCCGGCGTCTACCTCGTCGCGCGCGCATATCCGCTCTTCTTTGGCACGCCCGGCCACGAGGCGCTCACCGTGGTGGCCTATATCGGCGGCATCACGGCGATCATGGCGGCGACGATCGGCGTAGTGCAGGACGACATCAAGCGCGTGATGGCCTATTCAACGATCAGCCAGCTGGGTTACATGATGATGGGGTTGGGGGTCCTCGGGTTTACCGCCGGCGTGTTTCATCTGATGACGCACGCGTTCTTCAAAGCGCTGCTCTTCCTCGCCGCGGGTTCGGTGATCCACGCGATGCATACCAACGACATCAAACAGATGGGCGGGCTCGCGAAGATCATGCCGATCACGTATGTGACGATGGTGATCGGCGCTCTCGCCCTGGCTGGCATCCCGCCGTTTGCCGGATTCTGGAGTAAGGACGAGATCCTGCTCGAAGCCTACCATTATGACCAGGTCCTGTATGCTCTTGGCGCCGCCGGCGCGTTCCTGACCGCCTTCTATATCTTCCGGATGATCATCTATACGTTTACGGGTTCCCTTCGCAGCCACCCCGCCCACCCACACGAGTCGCCGCGCGTGATGACGGTCCCGCTGGTGATCCTGGCGTTCTTCTCCACGGTGATTGGGTTGGCCGGCGCTCCGTGGTGGGACAACCCCTTCCATCACTTCGTGCGTTTCGAAGGCGCCGAGGGTGCCGCGTTCGACTTTGAGTTCGCGCTCCGCAGCACGGCCATCGCCGGGCTGGGCGTGCTAAGCGCGCTGGTCGTGTACCACTGGCGCCTGGTATCGGCGGCGTCCCTGCGCCGCGCGTTCGGCCCGCTCTACATTGCAGTCGTGCACAAATACTATTGGGACGAACTCTACCAGTACGCGGTCATCCGGCCAGTCGTCTGGGCGGCGCGCCGGCTGCGGACCTTCGACGTGTACGTTGTCGACGGCGCGGTGAACGCCATTGGTGTGGTCTTCGTCTGGTTCTCCCGACTGTACCGCGTGTTTGATCTATACGTCGTCGATGGGGTGGTAAATCTTGTGGCCTGGACGGCCAAAACGATGGGCGGCGTGCTGCGCTATGGGCAGACCGGACGGCCGCAGAACTACCTGCTCATCATCGCGCTTGGCGTGATCGCACTCGTTGTCGTGGGGGTCATTCGATGAGTGGCATTCTCAGCCTGATCATTTTCCTACCGCTGCTCGGCGGACTGATCATTTTGTTCATCCCCAAATCCGCCGACCGGGTGATGAAGCAGATCGCGCTGGTCGCCTCAATTGTCTCGCTGCTACTGTCGCTGGTGCTTGCGGCGCAGTTCAGTCGGGGCGGCGGGATGCAGTTCGAGGAGCGCTACAGCTGGATTCCTAGCATCGGTGTGAACTATTACCTCGCCGTGGACGGCCTGAGCCTGCCGCTCATCGTCCTCACCGCCGTCTTGAGCGTGCTGTCGGTCATTTATTCATGGCGCATCGACGTGCGGCTCAAGGAATACCTGTTTCTCTTTCTGCTGCTGGAAACCGGCATGCTCGGTGTGTTTGCCGCGCTGGATTTCTTCCTGTTCTACGTGTTCTGGGAAATCACACTCGTGCCGATGTATTTCCTGATCGGCATCTGGGGCGGCCCCCGGCGCGAGTACGCGGCCATCAAGTTTTTCCTTTTCACCCTCGTCGGCTCGCTCGCGATGCTGCTCGCGATCTTGATCATGTACTTCAATGCGGAACCGCATACGTTCAGCATGCTGGAGCTGATCAGACAGCAGCCGCTCGCGGACACGCCGCTGCTGGCCGCGCTCGCCTTCTGGGGGTTCTTCCTCAGCTTTGCAATCAAAGTGCCGATGTGGCCGTTCCACACCTGGTTGCCCGACGCGCACGTGGAGGCACCCACCGCCGCCTCGGTCATCCTGGCCGGCGTCCTTTTGAAGATGGGCACGTATGGCTTCCTGCGGATCAGCCTGCCCATGCTGCCCGAGACGTTCAAGGCGTACGCGTTCTTCATCGCGGTGCTGGCGCTGCTCGGGATCGTCTACGGCGCGCTCGTGGCGATGGCACAAACCGATCTGAAGAAACTCGTAGCGTACAGCTCGGTCAACCACATGGGGTACGTCATGCTCGGCACGGCGGCGGCGGCCGGTGCGGTCGGCGATCCCTCCAAGGCGGCCGCGGCGGCAACCGCGCTCAACGGGGCCGTCTTCGAGATGATCGCGCATGGGGTCATTACGGGCGCGCTGTTCTTCGTCGTGGGCGTCATCTATGACTACCGCGCCCACACCCGGGGCGTGGACGAATTCGGGGGGTTGGGGGCGAAGCTGCCGGTCTACACGGGCATCACGACGATAGCGATGCTGGCGTCCCTGGGGCTTCCAGGTTTGATGGGGTTCGTCGCAGAGTTTCTGGTCTTCCTGGGCTCGTTCGGCGTGTTTCCATACCTGACGGCCGTGGCAGTGACCGGCGTCATCTTCACGGCCGCGATGTTCCTCTGGACCATCCAGCGGATCTTCCTCGGGGCGCCGAATCCGCGTTGGGCGACTCTGCCAGACATGGACGCGAGGGAGAAACTCACGCTCGTGCCGCTGGCAGTGCTCATGATCGTGTTCGGGCTGTTTCCGAAGCCGCTGCTCGACGTGATCAACGCGGCGATGACCAGTCTCGTGACGGCTCTTCGGTAACCGATGAACCCCGCGGATCTCTGGTCGATCGTTCCGGAGCTCTGGCTTACGGGACTCGCCATCTTTCTGCTGCTCGTCGATCTGTTCACGGCCCGCAAGACGGTCGTCGGGGTCGTCGCGGTGATCGGCCTCTTACTCTCCATCATCCCCACCGGCGTGCTCCTTGGCCAGGACCCGCGCACGATACTCGCAGGCACGTACGCCGTGGATGGCTTTGCTGTCTTCTTCAAGATCCTTACCGTGATTGCCACCGCACTTGTCACCCTCGCGGCGATGGATTGGTTGCCGGGCCGGACGCAGTACGAGGGTGAGTTCTACGCGTTGCTCGTCTTCACGGCCGTCGCGCTGATTCTCATGGCGGCAAGCACCGACATCATCCTGCTCGCGCTGTCTGTCGAGTTCGTTAGCCTGACGTCCTACGTGCTGGCAGGCTACCTGAAGGGCAACGTGAAGAGCAACGAAGCGGGGGTCAAGTATTTCCTCTTCGGCGCTACCGCCTCCGCGGTGATGCTCTTTGGATTCTCCATCCTCTACGGCCTCACGGGGACGACCAATCTGTACGAGATTGCCCGTCGCGTGAGCGACGCGCCCCTCCAAGCACTCTCGCTGTCGGTGGCACTGATGTTAACCGGCTTCGGCTTTAAGATTTCGATGGTGCCGTTCCATCAGTGGACGCCCGACGTCTACGAGGGGGCGCCCACGCCGGTGGCCGCGTATCTCAGCGTGGCCTCAAAAGCGGCCGGCTTTGCCGCGCTCGTACGCTTGCTCATGGTGGTGGTGGATCCTCGACAGCTGAACTGGGTTCCGCTGCTCGCCATCCTGGCCGCAGTATCGATGACGCTCGGCAATCTCCTGGCGCTGCCGCAGCGCAACATCAAACGGATGCTGGCGTACTCGAGCATCTCGCACGCCGGCTTTCTGCTCATCGGCGTGGTGGCGTTCCGCGGAGATTTCGGCACGCCCGGGCTGCTGATCTATCTCCTGGGATATACATTCACGCAGCTCGGCGCGTTCTTCGTCGCGGCGCTGATCGGCCGGCAGCTGGGCACCGATGACATTCCCGACTACGCCGGTCTCTCCCGGCGCGCGCCGGTGTCGGCGCTCCTCATGGCGGTCTTCATGCTGTCGCTGACCGGACTGCCGCCGACCTCCGTCTTTGTGGGGAAGTTCTACGTCCTCGCGGGAGCGATCGACAACGGTTTGCTGTGGCTGGCCATCGTCGGGGTCGTGAACAGCATCATCTCGCTGTATTACTATGCGGGCGTGATCCGGGCCATGTACATCATGCCGGCTCCCTCAACGGTGCCGCTCGAGGAACCGGCCGCCCTGCAGGTGGCGCTGGGGATCGCCGGCCTGGGAACGCTCATTATTGGGTTGTACCCGCAACCGATCATCGACCTCGCCCGATCCGCCGTTCTCCTGCTCAGAATTTGAATGACGGGACACCGACATTGACGGTCTTCCGCGCCGTTTGTTATGATGGCGCGTGCCCCTGATGCTGCACCACAACCTGACACGGTGACGCAATGACGGCCAAGCACGGCCCATCCGACGAGAATCCTCTGCAACTCATCGCCCAAAAGGAAAAAGAACTCGAAGCAAGGCTCGCGCAAACGCGGGAGGAAGCCAAGCGGCTTGTCGAGGACGCGCGGCGCCGCGTCGAACAAATCCGAGAGGACGCTCGTCGCGAAGGTGACGCGCTGGCCGAACGCGTGCGTGCAGAGGTGGCCAGCGAAGCCGACGCCATTACCAAAGAGCGGTTAGCTCGGGCTCAGGCCGAAGTGTCGCAGGTACGGTCGCGTGCGGCCGACCGAGTTCCCGAAGCCGTCAGACTCGTGGTCGAACGCGTGCTGGGTGGATTAGAGCAGGGATTGCCATGATCGTCGAGATGAGTAGGGTAACTGTCCTGGGCCCAAAGCGCCTTCTCGGTCAGGTGATTGATGAGGTGCAACGACTGGGCTCATTGCATGTTGAGCGGATAGAGTCTGAGGAGATCCCGCAGGTGTCCAGGGCCCAACTCACACCCGAAGAGGGCCAGGCCCTCCAGATTCTCGAGCGGTCCCTGACGCGTGTGGAAGGAGTCCTCACGCTGCTGCCTCCAGGGCCGTCCGAACAGATGGTTACCGGAGACCCGCCCGGTTCAACCAGCGCTGAAGAACTGGACGCCTGGGTCGCTGATCTTGAACGGCGTGTGCGAGATCTCACCAGGAGGCGGCTGGAACTCGAGGAAGAGCGCACGCTCATCACGTCCTTTGAGGGTGCCGTCCGCGTTCTCTCCCCGCTCCTCAGCGCCCTCGCTGGTAGCCGCTCCTTTGAGACGATTGGTTTCATCCTGAACACCAAGGACCTGACCGCGGTTGCGGCCTTACGCAACGAACTGGCCAAAGCCACCGAAAACCGCGTGGAAGTCGTCAGCCGCACCGTCGATGACCGCATCGGTGTCGTCGTCGCATTCCGGAAGGCAGATAGCGACCGTGTGCGGAGCGTGCTGTCGCGAGCCGGCGTCGTCGAACTTCGACTCCCCGGCCGATTTGCTCAGGGTGAAGCGGTAGACACGATTGCGGTGATGGAGCGCCGGAAGACCGAGATTCCACGCGAGATGGAACAGAGTGATGCTGAACTGCGCGAGATCAGCCGGAGAGAACGCCCTCGTCTGCTGACCGTTCGCGCCTGGATGGCAGACACGCTCGCCCAGAAGAAGGTCGTAGGCGACCTGGCTCAATCCCGCTACGCGTTCGTCCTGCACGGATGGGCGCCCACCCGCAAAATCGACGAGATCCGGGCGCGAATGAGCGCTCGATTCGGCAAGGATGTTGTGGTCTATGATCGACCCGCCGATCCGCATCACCATCCAGAACGGGTGCCCGTGTTGCTAGACAACCATCCCCTGATTCGTCCCTTCCAACGATTGCTTGCGCTCTTCCTGCCGCCCCGGTACGGGGCGTGGGATCCGAGTCCGGTGATGGCGATTACGTTTCCGATCTTTGTGGGCCTGGTGATCGGCGACGTGGCCTACGGGATGTTACTGTTTTGGCTTGGGTGGAAGTTTCGCACGATGGCACACGCCGGCAAGGCCCTGACCATCAACTTCCTGAACGTGCGGTTTCCACCTGAACTGCTGGCTGATCTCTCCTTTCTCATTCGAATCAGTGCCTTCTGGATTATCGTCTTTGGCGTCATCTATCTCGAGTTCTTTGGGAACCTACTGGAATTGCTCGCGCATAAATATCATCTGTCGATCCACCCGATATACAACCGAGTGGCCGAAGCGCAGACCAGTTACTTCCAACTTATTATCGCGACCGGTATTGTGATGATTTTCTTCGGTTTGATCGTCCACTTCATTCAGGCGTTGCGGCACAGGCACTTCGTCGGCGTCTTTGAGGCCATCGTGATCACGCTAGGAACTGCCGGGTTATTCTTGTTCCTGGGCGCGAGCGGGGACAAACTGCCCAGTACGCTTGGCCCGATCGGCCTGTACTTGTTCTTGGGGGCGGTGGTGGTAGCCCTGATCTCGCTCATTGTCGATCGCGACGTGATGAAGCGCTTTCTGTGGCTACTGGAAAGCACTTCTGCGTTCGGTCACATCCTCTCCCATGCGCGACTCCTTGCCTTCGGTCTTGCGGCAGCCGCACTCGCTACTGCGGCGAACGAAGTGGGCCCGGCCATGTCTCAACAGTTCGGCGTACCGGGTTTTGTAGGTCAGATCTTCGGATGGATCCTTGCGGCAGTATTTCAGACGATGTTCTTTGTGTTCACGATCATGGGTCATGTGATCCAACCCGCACGTCTGCACTGGGTAGAGTTCTTCACAAAATTCAAGTACCACGAAGAGACCGGCCTGGCGTATCGGCCGTTCCAGAAGACGTCGGCTCCTTGACAGTTCTTGACGCGGGCTTCACACAGTTCTCGCTACGATGAATACGAGGGGGGTGAGTCAATTGAAGGGTGCACTGGTCATGATGGCAGTGCTGACACTCACGCTGGCAGTCGCAGGGGTCGCGTACGCGGAGGAAGCGCAGGCGGGTCAGCAAGCGGGCGCCAGCGCAGGAATGCTGGGACTTGCTGCTGCCATCGCGGTCGGGCTGGGTGCGATTGGCACCGCCTGGGCACAGTCCAGGATCGGCGCCGCGGCCGCTGGAGCGATCGCGGAGCGCCCGGAAATGGGCGGTCTGATGCTGGTCTTCCTGGCGCTGCCCGAAACGATGGTCATCCTTGGCTTCCTGGTCGCATTCTTCCTCATCGGCAATATCTAGTAGATGGAATCAGAACTC
>JAHZOA010000101.1 GCA_020028455.1 Armatimonadota bacterium
AGAGTACGGCTACGGTCTCCTCTGGACGCTGTTCTTCTCAACGGTCACCCTGGCGCTCGTTCAGGAGATGGTGGCCCGAATGGGAGCCGTGACCGGAAAAGGCCTGGCCGATCTGATTCGGGAGCGATTTCGGGTCCGGCTGACGGTCCTGATCATGAGCATTCTCGTGCTTGCGAACTGGGCCAACACGGTGGGCGATTTTGCGGGCGTCGCAGGATCGATGGAAATCTTCGGCGTCAGCCGCTATCTCACCGTGCCGCTGGCGGCATTGCTGGTTGGAGTGCTGGTTGTGCGAGGAAGCTACCGGCTTGTAGAGCGGGTCTTTCTCGGCGCGACCGTGATCTACGTGACGTATATCCTTTCAGCCGTGCTCGCAGATCCGCCGTGGGGCCAGGTGCTACGCGCCACGGTCACGCCGACGTTCAAATTCGAGGCGCCGTATCTGGCGCTAGTGGTAGGGTTGGTCGGCACAACCGTTGCCCCATGGATGCAGTTTTACCAGCAGGCTGCCGTCGTGGACAAAGGGATCGGCGAGAAGGACTACGCGTATGCCCGGCTCGACACGTATCTCGGGGTCATCTCCCTCAATGCGATCGCGTTCTTCATCGTGGTCGCGTGTGGGGCGACGCTGTTCATTCACGGGGTCCGCATCACCGACGCCAAAGACGCGGCGCTCGCACTGGTACCGCTCGCAGGACGGTACGCGGCGACGCTGTTCGCCATCGGGCTGCTCAATGCGGCGGTGTTCTCCGTGGCTATCATTCCGCTGTCGACGGCCTACACCGTGTGCGAAGCCTTCGGTTGGGAGGCGGGGCTCGACCGCACCGTCCGCGAAGCGCCGATCTTCGTCGGCCTCTACATGGGGATGATCGCGCTGTCGGCGCTGGTCATTCTTGTGCCCGGCGTTCCGTTGATCCCCGTGATGCTGCTCTCGCAAGTGCTCAACGGGATGTTGCTCCCATTCGTGTTGATCTTCATCATCGTATTGATCAACGACAGGCAAATTATGGGTGAGTACCGCAACTCCAGGTTCATCAATATCGCCAGCGCCATCACCATCCTTGTGATCATCCTCCTGGCCGTGCTGCTCCTCGGGACGTCTGTCCGCGCGCTCTTGGGTTCATAATGTCGCAACAAGCAAGATTCCCCCGGCCTCGCTGCAGCTCGGCCTCTGTGCGCCGCCGGCCGGCTTCGCCGGCAGCATCCGGAGGCGCCACCTGACTATGCCGGTCTACAAGGCCGAAGCCATTGTGATCCGGAGAGTGAGCCTCGGCGAGGCCGACCGCCTCGTCACACTGTATACGCGCGACCGGGGAAAAATCGCCACCGTTGCCAAAGGCGCCCGAAAGCCGAGGAGTCGCTTTGCCGGCCGGCTGGAACTGTTCACGCACTTGCGCGCGCTGCTGGCCATAGGGAGGACGCTCGACGTGGTCTCGCAGATCGAGGTCGTTGAGCCGCATGCGGGTATCCGCGCGGACCTCCAGCGCATGGGACACGCCGCGTTCATCGCCGAGATTACGGATCGGGCCACCGCGGACCGCGAAGCCGCTCCGGAACTGTTTGCCGCGCTGCGGAGCGCGCTGCGGATGGCTTCAGTCGGTGACGCCGAGCTTGCGGCCATGTGGTACGCCGCGCAGGTCCTTGTGCTGACCGGTCATGGTCCGATCGTGGATCGCTGCGTCATCTGCGGGCGGGGAGTTTCCCGGGGCGCTGTCTTCAGCCTTGCGCTGGGGGGCGCACTCTGCCAGGCGGATCGCGGCCGCGATGCGCAGGCCAGCCCCGCATCGGCAGTGGCTCTGGCGGCGATGGGTTTCCTCCGTGAAACGCAGGCAGCGGCACTCTCGAAGCTTGCGCTCGAGCGCCGCCACAGGGATGAGGTTGCAGGCCTGCTGCAGCGCTACCTGGAGTACCGGCTGGAAACGAGGCTGAAGAGTCCGTCAATCATACAGAAAATGGTATAGTGTGTGCGGAGGTGATCGGAATTGGAGATCGACCTGGAGCGAGCCCGCCGCGCGCTGCTGCAGATCGGTTCGGCGCTTGAAGAGGCCCGACGCGTGATTACGCCGGGTCCTGAGGGCTCCGTACGTGTGAAGACCGATGACAAGATTGTCGAGTTGCCCATCTCCTGGGCAGTTGCGGGGGCTGTGGCGTTTGCTGTCGCCGCGCTGCTGTCCTCGATGCCGATGCCGTCTGTACGTCGCAGACGGGATAGAGAAGAGGAGCCGCTCGGAATCGGATAACAACGCGTTGAAGGTTGAATGTTGAAAGTTGAAGGTGCGGACACTGAGTCGCCTTCAACCTCCAGCCTTCAACTTTCAACGCTCTTTTGTTTGAGCCCATGACATTTCAGGACGTCATCCTCACCCTCGAGCGCTTCTGGTCGAAGGAAGGCTGCGTAATCGAGCAGCCATACGACCTCGAGGTCGGAGCCGGCACGATGCATCCGGCCACGTACTTACGCGCGCTCGGTCCGGAGCCGTGGCGAGTCGCGTTCGTCCAACCGTCACGCCGCCCCGTGGACGGCCGATACGGAGAGAACCCCAACCGTCTGTTCAAACACTATCAATACCAGGTCGTGCTCAAGCCCTCGCCCGACAACGTGCAAGATTTGTACCTCACGAGTCTCAAGAAGCTTGGGATCGACGCACGCGAGCATGACATCAGGTTCCTCGAAGACAACTGGGAATCACCTACGCTGGGCGCCTGGGGCCTCGGGTGGCAGGTGTTTCTCGATGGGAACGAGATCACGCAGTTTACCTACTTCCAGCAGGTCGGCGGTTTCGACGTCAAGCCGGTCTCTGCCGAGATCACGTACGGCCTCGAGCGCATCTCAATGTACCTGCAGCGCAAGGCAAACGTCTTCGAGATCGAATGGGCTCCTGGCGTTACGTACGGGGAGATCCGGCATCAAGACGAAGCCGAACAGTCGACGTACGGCTTCGAGGCTGCGGACGTGCCCACGCTGCGGGCACTCTTCGACGCGTGCGAGGCTGAGGCCAAACGGTTGCTGGCGCTCGACCTCGTTCTGCCGGCGTACGACTACGTCCTTAAATGCTCGCACGTGTTCAACCTGATGGATGCCCGAGGCGCAGTCGGAGTCGCAGAGCGGACCGCACTGATGGGCCGGTGTCGGGCGCTCGCGCGGTCCTGCGCTGAGCGCTACCTGGCTCGGCGAGAAGCCCTGGGGCATCCCCTCGTGAAAACACACTAGGGTGCCAGATCTTCTCCTTGAAGTCGGCACTGAAGAACTTCCGCCGGGGGAGATCGCGCCCGCGCTTACCCAGCTGGCCGACGGGACCAGGAAACTGATTGAGAATTTGCGTCTCGACTCCGGCGACGTGGACGTGTATGGGACGCCCAGGCGTCTGGTCCTCCATGTCGTGAAGGTAGCAGCGCGGCAGCGTCCGGCCGTCCGTGAAGTCCGCGGACCCGCGGCGCAGGCCGCGTACGACGCGCACGGAAAGCCGACGCAGGCCGCGGCCGGATTCGCGCGCAGTCAAGGCGTTTCCGTTGACCGGCTCAAGGTAGTCGAAACCGCCGGACGTCGCTATGTCGCCGCAGTCGTCGAGGAGACTGGACGTCCGGCGACCGCCGTTTTGCCGGATGCGCTCGCCGCTCTTGTTCAGGGACTGACGTTTACAAAGACGATGCGCTGGGGCGAAAGCGACGCACGGTTCGTCCGTCCCGTGCGCTGGGTGCTCGCACTGCTCGGAACACAGGTATTGCCGGTTACGATCGCCGGTGTCCGCGCCGGGCGTCGAACGTTCGGTCATCGGTTTCTCAGCCCTGCCGCTCGATCTATTAGAGACGCACGCACGTATTTCGGTGTGTTGAAGCGGAGCAGTGTCCTCGTCGACCCTACAGAACGACGGAATCGAATCGTCTCTCAGGCGCGCGCGCTTGGGACGAAGGCAAACGGGCGGCCGGTCCTCGACACGGCATTACTCGACGAGCTCGTAATGAGCGTCGAGCTGCCCCAGGCGCTCCTCGGGTCATTCGACCGCGAGTTCCTCTCTCTGCCTCGTCCAGTGCTGGCCACGGTCATGGAGCATCACCAGAAATACTTCCCCGTGGAAGACCGCGGCGCGCCGCGCGCTGCGCGCAGCGCGAATACGGCGTTACTGCCATATTTTATTGCCGTGCGCGACGGGGGCACGCGGCATCTCGCCGTGGTGCGCGAGGGGCACGAGTGGGTGTTGCGCGCGAGACTTGCCGACGCGCGCTTCTTCTTTGCACATGACCGCCGCCAAGCGCTGGAAGCGTACGCGGCAAAACTCAGCAGCCTATCCTTTCATGCGCAACTGGGCACCATGGCCGACAAGACCAGACGGCTGGTCTCGCTTGCCGACTACCTCGCCGTGGTGCTCGTTCTGGACGGTCGGACCAGCGAATACCTGCGTCGCGCTGCGGCCTTGTGCAAAGCCGACCTCGTGACGCGGATGGTCGGTGAGTTCCCCGAGTTGCAGGGCGTGATCGGAGGAATCTATGCGGAGATGGACGGCGAGCCGGTCGAGGTGGCCCGCGCCATTGCCGAGCACTACCGTCCCGTTCATGCCGGCGATGACCCTCCTTCGACGCAGGTCGGAGCACTGCTCGCTCTGGCCGATAAGTGTGACACGATCATCGGTGGCATCGGCGCTGGAATGATGCCGACAGGATCTCAAGATCCCTATGGGCTGCGGCGCGCCGCACAGGGTATCGTGGACATCATCCTTAATCATCGGTTGAAGATCTCACTGAGGCCGCTGCTTGCCAGGGTGGCTGAAGGGTACGCGCGGGAATTGGATCGGTCAGTGGAGGAGACCGTGGAGTTTCTGAGGCAGCGGCTTCGCGCATCGCTGATCGAACGCGGCGTACGCTACGACCTGGTCGATGCCGCCCTCGCCGTGAGCGGCGATGACCTGCTGGCTGCGGCCTCGCGCGCGGAATCTCTCGAAGCGTGGGCGGCGAGGCGTGAGTTTGCCCGGCTCTACGTGGCGTACGACCGCGCGTCGCGCATTCTCACCGGCGGAGTGAACGGTCGTGTGGACCCGCACCGGTTCGAGGACGAAAGCGAGCGCGCGCTGCATGACACGGTCCGGAAGGTCGGACCTCCGGTCCAAGGCGCGGCCTCGGAGGGGAACTTCACGAAGGCGCTGGACGACCTACTGCCCCTGACGGGTCCGGTGGACCGCCTCTTTGATGCCGTGCTCATCATGGCGCCCGACAAAGCGGTCAGAGCGAATCGCATGGCGCTATTGAAAGAAGTCGTCGATATCTTTCGAAATGTAGCGGACTTTTCAAAAGTGGTCATGAGTGACAAAGAGAAAACTGGGACCAGATGAGGTGTCTTGATGGCCAGAGTTCATAATCGCAAGGCGCGACAGACGGTCAAAGCCCCACGGCCTGCAGCGCGGAGCACGAGAAAATCCACCCGACACAAGCGCTCGGGCCGCTGGACGATGCTCTTTGAAGAGGGGAATGCCCAGATGCGGGACCTGCTCGGCGGGAAGGGTGCTGGGCTCGCCGAGATGAGCCGGATCGGGCTGCCGGTGCCTCCCGGATTTACGATCACGACCGAAGCCTGTCTCGAGTATTACCGGCGTGGCCGCCAGTATCCGGCCGGTCTTCTGGAAGAAGTCCGCGAGAAGATCAAGATCATCGAGCAGCGAACCGGCAAGGGCTTCGGTGACCCAAAGAACCCGCTGCTGCTTTCGGTCCGCTCCGGCGCAAAGTTCAGCATGCCCGGGATGATGGACACGGTGCTGAACCTCGGTCTCAACCCCGCCACGTGCGAAGGCCTCGTGCGGTCGACCGGCGACGCTCGGTTCGCCTACGACTCGTACCGGCGGTTCATCCAGATGTTCGGCAACGTCGTCCTGGGCATGAAGCACGAGCACTTCGAGGATGCGCTCGCGGCGATGAAGCACCGTCGCGGTGTGACCCAAGACACCGACCTTCGCGCCGAAGACCTGTGGCGGCTCATCGAGGAATATCACGCCATCGTCAAAGAACGCACCGGCGAGGACTTTCCGGACGAGCCCTGGCGGCAGCTGGAGATGGCGATCCGTGCCGTCTTTGAATCATGGAACAATCCCAGGGCGATCACCTATCGTAACTTCAATAAGATTCCTCACGATCTCGGCACAGCGGTGAACATCCAGACAATGGTATTCGGGAACATGGGCTCAACGTCAGGCACCGGCGTCGCGTTCACCCGAAACCCGGCAACGGGAGAGCAGAAAGTGTATGGCGAGTATCTCCTGAACGCGCAGGGTGAGGACGTGGTCGCCGGTATCCGCACACCCAAGCCGATCGAGCAACTGGCTTCCGAGCTCCCGCAGGCGTACCGGGAGTTCATGGAGATTTGTGCGCTGCTGGAACGGCACTATCGGGACGTCCAGGATGTGGAATTCACGATCGAAAACGGAACGCTCTACGTGCTGCAGACCCGGAGCGGCAAGCGCACGGCACAGGCTGCCGTGAAAATCGCCGTCGACATGGTGCACGAGAAACTCATCACGAAGGACGAGGCACTGCTGCGGGTTGAT
>JAHZOA010000102.1 GCA_020028455.1 Armatimonadota bacterium
GACAAGAAGGAGATCGTGATCGCGCGTCCGGACGGCACCGTGGTGCACACCATCTACTACCAACTGGCCGAGAGCAGTACGAAGCCGAAGTTCTTTTTCCCGGGCGTCGTCGAGGATATCAGCTACAACGCCGGGATCACGTGGTCGCGCACCGGTGACCGGCTGGTCTTCATGAGCAACGGCGGAACGGGCAACTACGATCTCTATCTGCGCGCGCTCGATGGCAAGACGACACGGCTGACCGATCACAAAGAGAAGGACGGCCATGCTCACTGGTCGCCCGGGGCCGATCAGTTGGTGTTCGTATCGGGCCGCAGCGGCGCCGGGGATATCTATCTCCTGGACGTGTCGACCCGGGCCGTGACGCGACTGACCTGGGGGGCCAAACCGCACCTGTACCCTCAGTGGTCCCCGGACGGCCAGAAGATCGTGATGATCCACGGCAGCAACGAAAACCACGACATCTATCTGATCGAGGATGTGCGGAAGCCGGTCGAGACGCTCAAGGCCTTGACCACGTGGACGCACGACGATCTTCGGCCGGTCTGGTCGCCGGATGGGAAGAAAATCGCCTTCTACTCCAACTACAACCCGGCGGGCGACCCCAAAGTCTGGGCCATCCTGGTGATCGCCGCCGACGGCTCCGACCCGACTCAGGGCGACGGGCTGGCCGCCAAGGTCGTGGCGACGGACGTGGTCCCGGACGTCGAACGAGGTCCTGCGTGGATGCCGGACAGCAACAGCATCGTGTACGTCAGGAACGATCTTCAGGAATACAATCCCATCTACGTCGCGCATTTGGCGCGGAAGACCACCCTGGCGCTCAAGACCGACACGAAGATGAATCACGATATCGCCAGTTCCGCCGATGGGGTGATCGCGTTCCGGGCTCAGGTCGACCAGTGGGACCAGATCTTCCTCACGAAGATGCGGGATTAGCACGTGGCGCGACTGGGCGTGACACTTGTGTCGGCATTGATCGGCCTGATGGCCGGGGCGGCGTCGGCGTCGGATGACGCGGTGGTGCGCGCGATGCGGCTGTATGAGCAGCATCACTATGAGGACGCTGCCCGCACGCTGCAGGCGGATCTGCCGGCGCTGAATCCGACGAGTCGCGCGGCCGCCTATCTGACGCTGGGCATGATCTACCTCGGCAATGCCGAGCTCCATCGCGGATTACACGAAGCGGGAATCACGGTCCAGCTCGACTATCTGAAAAAGCTCGTGGCCGTTCGCGGTGCCGGGGGGAGCCGTTTCGTGAATCTGTACCTCGGCAAGACGCTGCTCGAGAACGGGAACGCCGGAGAAGCGACGAAGTATCTCGAGCGGTTCAGCGCGCAGCGAGGGCTGGAGCCTCGCTACAAGGCCATCGCCGGGGCCAGTCTCGGTCTGAGTCACTTCCTCGGCAAGAACGCGCAAGCGGCGCGCGCGCAGTGGGCGACCGTCGATACCGCCGATCCGGAAGTCCAGATGGCGCTCGCGGCCGCCTACAGCCAAGCCGGGCTCAAAGACAGAGATCCAGTGGGAATGGGTGACGCGGCGCTGAAGAAGGTTGGCTCCAGTCCGTCGTCGCGCATGCTCGAGAATCTTCTGACGGTCTACGCCCGCGCGGGGCTGACCGACAAGAGCCTGGAGCTGGTCAAGCTGGCAGACCTGAAGGCGGCCTCCTACACCGAGGCGCTCGGGGAGACCAAGACGATCAGCTTCTATGACGTCGCCGCCCTCGGTGATCTGGCGGCGATGTATCGGCAGGCGAGCGTGCGTTATCTGGAGAAGGCGGCGGCCGATGCTCAGATCAAGCCGACCGCTGACTACTACCTCGGCGCGGCCTACGCCGAGGCCGGTGAGGTGGAGCTGTCGCTCCGGGCGACCGGCGCCTTTCTGTCCGTCGCGAACGCGCCGCTGCCGCAGCGGAATCGGGCACGGGTACGGTATGCGACGGCCCAGTATCTGCAGGGCCGACGTGGTGAGGCCATGGCGGTCTGGGAAACATTGGCCCAGGGGCAGCCCGCCGAGCCCGGGCTGCTGGCGGAGATCCTCCTCGGATGTGCGCGGGCGAAGGCCGGCTGCGCCAGCATCGAGCCTTGGGCCACGCGCGCGGCCGAGGCCGGTGAGGGAAGGAAGGCACGCTCGCTGAACATCGCCCTGGGCCGGCTCTATCTTCTGCGGGGAGACCACGGACGCGCGGTGGCGTACCTGGAGGCGGGACGGGACAAGAGCAACAAGAACCGGATCGAATCGAATGATCCGGTGATGCTCGTCAACCTGGCCGCGGCGTACTACCGTGGCCGACAATTCTCCGAAAGCCTGGAGATCTATTTCGAGATGAGCAAGCACTTCCCGGTGGTCCGCCGGATCCAGGAGGCCATGCAGGGGATGTACGCCATGGAGCACAAGAGCGCTGGGGACGTGAAGATCTTTTAATCACGAGTCATCGCGAGGCAGAGAAGACCATGAACAAGAGAATTGTCGTCGTGCTGTCGATCCTCGCTGTTGTCGTCGGGACGCCGCCGGTGTCCCCGGCGGGACCCAAGAACGACGGCCGGCCGGACGGAGGCACGCTCGGCTACGGCGAATACGGCCGCCCCTCGACGCTGGATCCGATCACCAGCAACGAGATGGTCTCTCTGCGCATCACGGAGCTGGTGTTCAACGGCCTGGTCGGGATCGACGAAAAGCAGGAAATCGTTCCCGAGCTGGCGGAGCGCTGGGAGGCGTCCAAGGACAGTCGTACCTACACGTTCTTCCTGCGCAAGGACGTGATGTGGCACCCGAAAGAGGGAGAGGAAGCGAAGCCGTTCACGGCCGACGACGTCGTGTTCACCTACAAGATCATGATGCATCCCAAGACGACCACTCCCCTCAAGGTGCGCTATGAGTTCATCGAGAGCGTGGAGAAGCTGAGCGACTACGGCGTGCAGTTCACGCTCAAGCGGCCGATCCTGAACGCGCTGGCCAAGTTCAGCTTCAAGGTGATCCCCAAGCACGGCCCGTCCCACCCCCTGTACCTCACGCGCGAGGATCCGTTCGTCCGGCAACCGATCGGCACCGGGCCGTTCGTCGTCAAGACGATTACCACCGACCGGGAAATCGTTCTGGTGGCCAACGAGAATTACTTCAAGGGCCGCTCGCACATCAACAAATTCATCTCCAAGCCGTTCGCCGATCAGAACATCATGACTCAGGCGCTGATGTTCAACGCGATCGACATGGTCGTGCTGGTCAACCCGCGGGATATCCCGGAGCTCCAGGGCGACAAGCGTTTCGTCCTGCAGCCGTACAACGCCCTGTCGTACGCGTTTTTCGGCTACAACTTGCGCAGTCCGCTCCTGGCGGACAAACGCGTGCGCCAGGCGTTCACGTATGCGGTGAATCGCCAGGAGGTGCTGGATTCATTTTTCAACGGCCAGGGGACGCTCGTCTCCGGTCCGTTCGCTCCCGGGAGCTGGGCGTACAACCTGGACGTCCGGCCGCTGCCGTTCGATCCGCAGAAAGCGGTCGCGCTGCTGAGGCAGGCCGGCTTCGCCCCGGGGCCGGATGGCACGCTGCAAAAGGACGGCAAGAAGCTCACCCTGTCGCTCAAGGTGCCGATCGAAAAGGAGAGCGAAGCGGTGAAGCGGGTCGTGCTCGCGTTTCAGAACTACCTCAAGAACATCGGGGTGGCGGTCAAGGTGGAGTTCAAGGAGTGGCAGGCGTGGAAGGAGAGCGTCTTCCAGGAGCACGACTTCGACATCATCTTCGCCTCGTGGGTGTTCGATGACTCGGCCGATATTTCATCCCTGTTTCACTCGGCCGAAATCGGCGCGTGGAAGAACAACTTCGGCGGTTACTCCAATCCGGAGGTGGACGGCCTGATCGTGGAGAGCAAGCTGACGCTCGATCACGAAAAGCGCCGGACGATCAACCGGAAGCTGCATGCCATCCTCGCCGAGGAGGCGCCCTACACCTTCCTGTGGACCCTGACGAATTACAGCGGCTATCACAAGAAGCTGCGCCGCGTGGCCATTCATCCCTACAAGTTCTTCTCGTTCGCGGATGAGTGGTTCATCCCGGCCGCCGATCAGAAGTAAGCACGCCGCACGCGGAGGGGCGGGCGCGGTCCGGGACCTTCGGGATCGCGCCGTCGGTCTTCGCGGCCGAAGCCGTGAAGCTCTCCGCGCTTAGACCCGTCACCCTGGTCCTGTCCAGGGAGCTGGCGCTCACCGCCCTGTTGCTCTTGGGAGTGAGCTTCGTGGTGTTCGTGATCCTCTTCCTCGCACCCGGCGATCCGTTCAGCGTGCTGCTCGAGGGGCAAACGCCGAGCCACGAGGCCCGGGCCGGCGTCCGCGACGCGCTGGGCGTCCCCAAGACGTGGTACGTCCAATACGTGTCCTGGCTCGGCAACCTGCTGCGGGGAAACTTCGGGACGTCTATTCGCACGGGCCTGCCGGTGTTCGGCGAGATCGTGCGGGTGGGACTGAGCACACTCTACCTCACCCTCGGCTCGATGCTGGTCACGCTGCTCATTGCCCTGCCCATCGCCCTGCATTCCTCGATGCGTGGCGCGACCCCGCTCAATCGGCCATTCACGCTGCTGGCCTATCTGGTGTCGGCGTTGCCCGTGTTCTGGCTCGGCTACGTCGCCATCTATCTCTTCAGCCACAAGTTCGGTGTGTTCCCGCTGGTCTCTGCGGCCTCGGCCTCGGCGGACCGGGCCTGGCTGTATTCCCTGCTGCCCATCTGCGTGCTCGGCATCGGCAACGGCACGGTGAGCGAGGTCGTTCGCTACATGCGTGAAGAGCTGAGCCGCGTCATGGCCGAGGATTACATCCGGACCGCCCGCGCCAAGGGAGCCTCTGTCTGGCGACACGCGTTCAAGGAAGGACTCTTGATCCCGATGACCGAGATCATCGCGTCCAAGATCCCGTTCATCCTGGGTGGCGCGGTCATCGTCGAACAGGTCTTCAACTGGCCGGGCATGGGGCGGATGGCCTGGCAAGCCGCGCAGGATCGGGACTTCCCCGCGATCATGGGTATCGTCATGATCGCGGCGACGTTGGTGCGTCTGGGGAGCCTGCTCCAGCGCGTGGTGTACGTCACGGTCAATCCCCGTGCGTCGAAGCAGCGGCGCGGCGCGGGCTGGGCCGAATGACACGATACTCCCAGATCGCGGGCGAAGGCCGCGACGCCTCGGACCTGCCCGTGTGGAGGAGCGCCGACACTCTGGATCTCGCCTACGTCGGCTACGGCCTGCTCATCGTCGCCCTGGTGCTGGTGTCGTATGTCCTGGGCGTCTTCAACTGGTTGCCGCACGACCCCGAGCAAATCCGATTCGATCTCTTGAATGCCCCGCCTGGAAGCGCCGGCCATCTGCTGGGGACCGATTTCCTCGGCCGGGATATTCTGTCCCGGCTGATCGTGGCGATTCAGGCCTACTTCCTTCCCGGCCTCGTGGCGATCGTCATCTCGCTCGTGGTGGGCACGACCCTTGGCGCGCTGGCCGGCTACCGCGGGGGCGGGGTCGAGGTCCTCGTCACCTATTTCAACAATCTGGTGGATTCGTTCCCGCGGCTGGTCCTGATCCTTCTGGTGATCGCGGCGTTCAAGGCGGACATCTACTACATCATGATCATCGTGGGCGTGACCGGCGTTCCCGTGGTCGCGTCGCTGGTGACGGGCAAGATCGCATTTCTGCGCCAGAAACATTTCATCGAGGCAGCCCATGTCCTGGGTCTGCCGTCGCACGTGATTGTGCTCAAGCACATCCTGTGGCATCACTGCGCGCCGCTCCTTGTCATCAGGGCCACCATCGGCATGGGCGAAGCGATTCTCATCGAGACCAGCCTCAGCTATCTCGGCTTCGGCGTGCAGGAGCCGATGCCTTCGTGGGGCAACATGGTTCAGGCGGGCGCCAATTACTTTTTCCAGGGCAAGTTCTGGCCGTCGACCGCGCCGGCGCTGGCCATCCTGTTGACCATCCTCGGCTTCCACCTGTTGGGCGACGGGCTGAACAGCATCCTCGAAGACAGGGGCGGGAAGTGACGGGTGCGCCGCTGCTCGAGATCGAGAACCTGCGCACCTACTTCTACTCCCGGAGCAAGCAGGCGTTCATTCGCGCGGTGGATGGCGTGACGCTGGCGCTCGCCAGGGGCGAGACCCTCGGCGTGGTGGGCGAGAGCGGCAGCGGCAAGAGCGTCACCGCGCTCTCGATCACGGGCCTGGTCAGCGCCGGCCCGGGCGTGATCAGCGGCACGATCGCGTTCCGAGCGGACGGGGTCGAGCACAACTTGCTCCCGGATCTCGACCAGTACGTCCGCCTGAAGGAGCGCGACGGCAGGATCGTGGAGGTGTCCAAGGACGAGACCGGCTGGCGGAAAGCCGTCGAGCGCCTCATGGCGCCGGTGCGGGGGAAGGAAATCGCCATGATCTTCCAGAGCCCGAAGTCGGCGCTCAATCCCTTCGCTCGCGTCGGTGACCAGATCACCGAGGCCATTCGCCTGCACACGCGGGCGAAAGGTCCGGGGGAAGCGAAGGAGCGGGCGCTC
>JAHZOA010000257.1 GCA_020028455.1 Armatimonadota bacterium
GCGCTCTTCCAGGTTGAGGCCGACAGACTGCTCGCCAGCTTTCCACCGCCGCGGACGGGAGCCACTCGCTGACTACTTGAGCAGACGCAGGCAGCAGCTGAACCAGTGCCGGGGAATCGCATGTACTAGGAGGGAGTCTCGATCTCCTTATAGCTTGCCCGCGGCGGGCAACCAACGCAACTCGGCGACGATCCCACCCACCAGAATCACAACCAGTGCGGCGAGCTGCGCTTCCGGTGATATCTCGAGGCCCACGATCCAAGTCAGCGTGCTGCGTGATCGTGAAGACGAAGACGAGGTCGAAGAACAGCTCGACGGTCGAGACCCGAGTATCTGACGAGGTCTGCGAGGAACTAGCTCCTACTCTTGCCAGGTGCGGGCATCACACCTATTTGCTGAATCATCCCCAACAAGTCGGCGTCGCGCCAGTGCTCTACAACTTTTCCATTTTGAAAGACCTCTTAAAACGCCACACGACCGCCTTGTTCTTGTCAGTTGATATGGAGGTCAGCTTGTCCCATTGGACCGCGGAATGTACGCGCGGATGTGAGTCCCCTGGCTCGGCGCACTCTCCACCAGAAGGGTGCCACCAAGTCGCATCGCTCGCTCCCGCATCGAGCGCAGTCCAAGGTGGCCGGGAAAGGTCTCTTCCGAGGCAAACCCAACCCCGTCATCGCTGACTTCCAACGCAATCTCATCATCGCCGCACGAAAGCCTGAGATCAACGCGACGGGCCTTGGCATGCTTAACGATGTTGTTGAGGGATTCCTGAGCGATGCGGTACACCGTTTCTTTGATCTCGAAGGAGAAATCGGGCTCGTCACACCATTCGGTCTGGATCTCCAGCCCGTGGCGGGCGCGCACGGAGTCGATCTGCTTGGTCAGGGCGGGGAGAAGTCCTTCGGTCTCGAGTGTCTCAGGACGAAGTTCGAAGATCAGCGCCCGCATCTCGGCCAGACCCGCGTCGGCAAGCGAAAGGACATAGTCCAGTGGTTCGACCGCTTGAGCCGGATCGCGGTCGACCAACGCGCGCGCCGTCCGCGCCCCGAGGGCGATCCCGTAGAGGGCTTGTGAGACGGAATCGTGCAACTCGCGAGCCAGACGCTGCCGTTCCTCGAGAATCGCTTTCTCCTTTGCTTCAACGAAGAGCCTGGAATTTTCGACGGCGATGGCGGCCTGACCGGCAATGGCGGTCAGAAACGCGATTTCCATCTGACCGGGGCTCTTTCCGCGCGGGTAGAAAACGTTGAGAGCACCGATCGCGTTCTTCCGATACATCATGGGCACGGACACGACCGTGTCCCAGGCAGCGTCGCGCAATATTGGATGGATGGGCTCATAGGCTGGGTCGTTGAGGAGCTTCGTGCGGGCATCGGCGTGGATCAAGGTGCGACGCTCTCGTACAGAATCAACGTTGGGCATGCGCGCGCCACGCTGAACTGCTTCCTTCCACTGTGCCTCAGCCTGCGGATCGTTGGGGAGACCGTAGGACCCCCAGACGCGAAACTCCCCTTTTTCGTCGACCAGGCAGACCCCGCAGGCCACGGTGCCGGTAGCCCGGACGACGCTCTGTGCCAGTTTCCCGAGTGTGGTCTCGAGCGACTCCGCGAATGCCACCATCGATGCGATCTCTGAGAGCGCCTCGATCTTCCTTGCCATACGTTGCATTTCGGTGACGTCGTGAAACATCACAGAGACCAAGCAGCGCCCGTTGAGCATCAGCAGCGCGGCCGTATATTCGATCTCGAATTCCTCACCGCTGGGCCTCGTCAGTACCGAGCTCCCGCGCATGATGGTGCCGGGTGCCTGCGTAGCCTCATGGCGTCGGATGGCTTCGTGCATGGCCTCGCGAGCTTGCTGAGGCATGGTTGCGTACGCGTCGGCGCCTAGAAGTTCATCAAGCCGGTAGCCGGTGATGCGACACGCTGCGGGGTTGGCGTAGACAATGCGGTCAACCTCGTCAATGACGATCACAGCCTCCAAGGACGCCTCGAAGGGCGCGGAGAGCGTTGCCAGCGACGAGTAACTCTGTATCATGTTCCGCCACTCACCTGATGAATCGTGACCATGCCGATGCGCGCGGCGTGTAGTGCGGCCTGGGTACGACTTTGTACGCCGAGCTTTGCCAGAATGTTGCTCACGTGTGTCTTGACCGTCTTCTCCCCGATCCCGAGTCCCTGTGCAATTTCCTTATTCGCCTTGCCTTCTGCCACCAGCCGGAGCACATCCGTTTCTCGGTCGGTCAGCGTTTCAGGGCTATCGGGTGCACGAACTTCACGCATGAGTCTGCTGGCGGCTTCGGGGGATAGCTGCACCTGACCCTCCGCGGCGGCTCGGATCGCGCGCCGCAGATCGTCGGCTTCGGTCGTTTTGAGCAGATAGCCGATCGCGCCGGCCCGGATCGCTCCGACAACAGAGGCGTCCTCAAGCACGCTGGTCAGTGCCACCACCTCCGTGTCGGGAAACCCTTCTCGGATAGTTTGCGTGGCGGTGATTCCATCCATGACCGGCATGATGACACTGTGATCGTCAGCAATCAGTATGCGTATGACCATAGCCTTGCCTCCGTCATTCGCCAGTGTCCGGCTTTCTCCGGTTCGTGTCTTCCGTCTTTAGTCGGAGTCCCTCACATCTACCGCAGGAGCTTCTCCATCCACTGCAGGTGGGGCACCGCATCACTGCCTTCGGTTGATGGCGGCCGCCCTGCCATACGGTTTACTTGAGGTTGCGATCGGCCGCCACATGACTGAACGACTGATCGATGTCAGATATGCCTGGGATGCGACCTCAGTATAGCGTTCCCCGGCCTTGATTCTGAGACTGGTCCGGTCTCGTGCGAAGGGAGGTGACAAACATGTTGGGCAAACTGGCAACACTCATCGCCGTGTTTACGCTCGCTCTCGCCACGGCCGCCTTTGCATCTCCTGCCGACGCGCTGGATTTCGCAGGAGAGACGGAGGTCGGCGGGGACTTCGACCGAGCAGACCTCGTCGGCGGGCATGATCAGGATGAGATCGAAGAGGTCCAGCTTTACCTCGGCCCGGTCGACTCGCAGGAAGAGATCATCACGGACGCCGATTAGGGCATGGACACCCGCCCTCCTCCGCCGCAATAGCGTTCGCCCTTCGTTTTCACCGTGTTCGAGCCCAGTGTTTTCTAAGTCCGCCCTTTCCGCCTTTCGTCGGAGAGTTGAATCCCCCGCAGGTCGCATATCACGTCACGGCCTTCGCGCGATGTGGCCGCGTTGCCGTACGGTTATTGTTCAGAAACAGCCATGATACGACTCTTGCTTGTTGAAAAC
>JAHZOA010000258.1 GCA_020028455.1 Armatimonadota bacterium
GGCGATCGGGGCTGCGGGCGCATACGGTCTGGCCCTCGCCGCACTCGGGGGTGACGCGCATGATCCGGAGATGTTGACCCGCCACCTGCGTGAGGCGGCCGACGTCCTCCTTGGGACCAGACCGACGGCCGTGAATCTCCGATGGGCGCTGGAGCGCATGCTGGCGGTGCTCGATCGCCGCCAATCGACCTCGGTTGAGGATCTCAGGGACCGTCTTCTCGACGAAGCGCACGCGATTGCCCGCGAAGACGTCGAGACCAACCGTGCTATCGGCGAGCGCGGCGCTGCGTTGATCGCGCCGGGAGAGCGCATTCTCACGTACTGCAACACCGGAAGCCTCGCCACGGTCGACTACGGGACGGCGCTCGGCATCATCCGCGCCGCACATGAACGCGGATTGCGACCGTTTGTCTATGTGAGCGAGACGCGGCCATTCCTCCAGGGGGCGCGCCTGACGACCTGGGAAGTGTTGCGCTACGGAATCGCGGGCACACTTATTGCGGACAACGCCGCGGCGCACCTCATGAGCCGCGGCCTCGTGGACCGCGTCATCGTTGGGGCCGACCGGATCGCCGCTAACGGTGACGTGGCCAACAAGATCGGCACGTACGGGCTGGCAGTGCTGGCGCGCGCACACGAAATTCCGTTTGTCGTCGCGGCGCCGCTTTCGACCGTGGATTTTCGCACACCAGATGGGTCGGCGATTCCGATCGAGGAGCGTCGTCCCGAGGAAGTCACGCACCTGGCCGGCGTCCGCGTGGCGCCGGAGGGGATGCCGGCGCTCAACCCCGCATTCGACATCACCCCGCACCATCTCGTCTCAGCAATCGTCACCGATGCTGGCATCGCATATCCGCCATATAGCCGTTCACTGGCTGGTCTTGCCGGATCGCCGGTGAGCGGAGTAGGGGACCGGCGAAGCAGCAGATAGACTCTAAGTTTTGGCCCAGGAAACCGGATGAAACAGCGGACCGCTACTCACCTTGTGCTGGCGACCCTCGCCTTTCTGTGGCTGGCGGCGGTCGTGAACAGCGTGCGTTACAGGGATCTCTCCTGGGTGCGCGTGTTCTTCGTCGACGTGACCTGGCTTCAGGCGGTACTTCTGATCGTCGGTGGATACGGCGCCCTGATGGTCCTGATCGGAGCCCTCGCTCGGATCCCGCGTCCCCCGGTCCTCCGGGCCCGACCCTTTGTGAGCATCGTGGTCCCTGCGAAGAATGAGGAAGCGGTCATTGAAGCCACAATTCGCAACCTTTCTGCCCAGCGGTATCACGAGGATGACCGGCAGTGTTTCGAGCTCGTCGTCGTGGACGATCGTTCAACCGACGGGACGCCGGGCATTCTGGAGCGCCTCTCGCGCGAAGTGGGTCTCAAAGTTGTCCGCACCCCTGAGGGCAGCCGGGGAAAGGCCGCCGCGCTCAACTTAGGCATTGCGCGGGCGCAAGGGGACCTCATCGCCGTCTTCGATGCGGACGCGCGCATAGGGCGGGACTTTCTCGAGCGCATGGTGGCGGGTCTGGAGGGTGAGCGGATCGGCGGCGTGCAGGGACAGCGCCGGCTCTACAATGCCCGACAAAACTGGCTCACGCGGATACAGGACGATGAGTATTCGTTGTTCCAGCATCTCCTCCAGCGGGCGCGCATGGTCCTCGGCGGAATGGTGTGCTTCGCGGGGAACGGGCTGGTACTCAGACGAGAAGTGCTGGATGATGTCGGAGGCTGGAACGAGGACGCGCTGACTGAGGACGTCGACCTCACGGTGCGCTTTCATCTGGCCGGCTGGAGCATTCGCTACGTCGAGGATGCGGTCGTCTGGGAGGAAGCCATTTCCCGGGCGGCGGATCTTCTGCGCCAGCGGGTGCGCTGGTTCGAAGGTGCCTTGCGGTGTCTGGGTGACTGGGTGCCGACAATCCTGTTTGGCCGCGCCCCGGTGTTCAAGCGAATCGATATGCTGTTCTTCCTGGGCGGCGCGCTGGTGGTGACCGTGGGATTAATCACGAGCTATCTGTACGCGTTGATGGACGTCCTCGGCGCCGTCATGCTGTACATTCAGCTTCCACGCTGGCAGACGACCTGGGGCTCGGTCGTCTTCTCCGCTGCATTCGCCGGTACGATGCTGGTGCAAAGTCGCGGCCGCGTATTCGAGGCCGCACTGTTCATCGCCCGTTCTGTGCTGTTCTCCGTGCACCGGCTGCTGGTTGTTCCCATCGCCATCCACCGGTACATCCGCGGTGCGATCACGGGCGAGGTGTCGTGGGAGAAAACCGCGCACGGCGCTTCGGCGCGGGCGAAGGCGTGGTCAGGGCACGAAGACGTTAGTTAACGAGCTCGGAATAGATCTCGCGCAGACGGGAACCGACGACTTCCAGTGAGTGCGCCTGGGCGACCGCGAGCGCCCCTGCCGACAGCCGCTCGGACAGTGTGTCATCGGTCGCCAGCTCGTTGATCATGTCGGCAAACTCATCCGCCGTCTCGCCTTTCAGGCAGTTGACCCCATGCGT
>JAHZOA010000103.1 GCA_020028455.1 Armatimonadota bacterium
CGACGTCGAGCATCTGGCCGACCGGCTCGTGAAAGAGATTCGCTCCACGAGTGCAGGCAGCGATGACACGGCCCTCCTAATTCTCCGCATTGCTGAGCTCGATCCCTCGAAGATCGAGCTCACTATGCCTGCGATCCCCGCCTCACTACCGGCGATCAGGCATTCCCTTCGCCGCTGGATGGCCGACGCGGGAGTCGAGGCCGACGATGCCTACGAGGTCCTGGTGGCGAGCTGCGAGGCGTGCTCCAACGTCATCGAGCACGCCTACGGGCTGGCGAACGGCGACGTGGAAGTGTACGCGACGATCGTGCAAGACGTGATTGAGGTGACCGTGCGTGACCGCGGGACTTGGACGCCCCCGCGTGGGGTACATCGGGGACGCGGGCTGCACATGATTCAGGCATTAGTGGAGGACATGGAGATCCGCCAAACCGATCAAGGCACGATCGTTCGCATGCGATACCGCAGGAGGGGGTCACGGAATGATGTTGACAGGACAGATCAAGGTGACGGATCTCAACGGAGTGCCGGTAGCGTCGCTGGAGGGGGAAATTGACATTGCGAATGCCGCGCAACTTCGGGCGCAACTGACCGCGGCCGTTCCCAACACCGCTTCCAGGTTCATCATCGATCTCACACCCACGTCCTACCTCGACAGCCGCGGCGTTCACCTCATCCTTGAGGTTGCCGAGCGTGCGGCGCGCGGGCAGCAACTTGTGCGGCTAGTCGTCCCGAGTGACTCTCACGTCTACCGGATCCTTCAATTCTCCCGTGTCCAGGACGCAGTACCGATCGATGCGACTGTCGAAGACGCCGTGCGCGCGATCACGAAAGCCCACCCCTAAACTGTCTCGTAGGATTAAACTTTCCCTGCAAAAGATGGGGCGTCCCTCCCGCCCCAGAATCGAACCGTCACTATGGCAGAATCCAGGGCGGCCAAGACGCCGGTCTGGCTAAAGCGACTGGGCAACCGCATCCGGCAGGTTCGCCGGTTTCGAGGCCTCACACAGACCGACCTCGCGCAGCCCAACCTGACAAAGAGCTTCATCAGCCTCCTCGAGTCCGGTCGCACCTATCCCTCTGTCGGCACGCTTGTCGGCCTCGCCAACCGTCTGCAAACGTCGCTCGCGCTGCTCCTGCTCGAAGATAACGATCTGCCCCGAGAAACCACACAGACGCTCGTGTACCTGGCGCGCTCCCTGGCCGGTCAAGAGCCTGATCTGGTTGATAACCTGCTGGCAACTGCCGCCGGGTTGTCGGCGGAATCTGAGGATCTCCGCGCGGAGATCATGCTGACGCGGGGAGACATCGCCATCGCGCAAGGGCGGACGCCCGACGCCGAAAAGCTGCTGAACGACGCCCTGTCATGGGCGCGCAGGCACCGTCTCAGAGCCTACGAGCCCCGCATCCTCACCCGGCTCGCCTCCCTGGCCCAGCAGCACGGAGACAATCAGACTGCGCGAACGAATCTCGAGGAGGCGTTGGGGTTGTTTCGCGCCACACGGACACTGCGCTCGGTTGATGGCTGTGACGCGATGCTGGCTTACGCCGGCACGTTGATCGAGCAAGGGAAATCTTCGCGCGCGTTGCGGGCGCTTCAGGACGTCGCGCGGGTTGCAGAGCGTCAGGACCTTCCCTCTATCCAAGGACGCGCGTACCTTGGCATGGCGCACGCGCACCTCCTGGCCGGGCGCGCCCAGGAGGTCTCGGACGCATTGCGCCACGCCAAGGGTGCGCTCGAAGGCGTGGCTGAATCCACCGACCTCGCGCCCACCCTGCGCACACTCGCCTCGCTGCAAACAGCGGCGGGACACCACCAGGATGCCCACGCGTCGCTCCAGCAGGCCATGCGCCTTGTGGAAAATTCCTCGGATGTCAGGATGCGGACTGCGGTGCTGGTGGATCTCGCGAGAGCGCTGGCTCAGGTCGGCCGGCATGACAATGCGGCCGCCGCAGCAAAGTCCGCGCTGGATCTGCTCCGATCGCATGCGGATGCGCACCTGCGCGCACAGCTGCTGGTGACGATGGCGCGCGTGTCGCGTACGCAGAAGCGCGGAAAACAGGCCGCGGACTATTTCAAAGAAGCCGTCGCCATCTTCAAAAAGGGCAGGCGCCAGGCAGAGCTGGCCGAGACGGCTCGAGAACTGGGAATGCTGCTCAAGGAACGCGGTGACCACGCCGATGCCGCGGATTACCTCGCAATGGCGATCGCGGCAGAGAAGGCCCGCTAACTACGGTATAATCGGCAAAGAGTTTCCATCAGGAGGGGTGCCCCGAACTGGAAAGGGACCGGTCTCGAAAACCGGCGGGGCGAAAGCCCCTTGTGGGTTCGAGTCCCACCCCCTCCGCCATGATTTCAATCCCTTCACGAGATCAAAAACAATGGCCGGCGGCAACTGATTACCGTCAACTTCTGCGCGCCGCCGGTCTACTGACGCGGCACCGCCACGTTGATCGCGCCGCCGAGACCCCGCCAGGCGTGATCGAACACGCCGCAGACGAACGGGAATGAGCCAACCTGGTTGAAAGTGAGCTCGAGTTCAAACTTCTCCCCGGGCTGAGCCGCAAAGAAGCGGCGCTCGTCCGCTTCCCCGGTCCGGAACTGCCCGCGCGCCTGGACCTGAATGTTCATGAGCCAGCGGGCTGCAAAGCTGTGGTTTCGACGATCCGGGTCGTCATTTGAGATCTGGAACACGACCGTGTCACCGCGGTTCACGGTAATGATCGGGAAGTCCCCCATCATCCGTGCCGGCGGATCCGGGGTGAACTTATACGACACCATGCTCAATTTGATCGTCTTCTTTGCCCCCTGCGCAATCACGGAGGGCGCCGCCGTCGCCGTCATGACCAACATGGTAGCAAGGACGAGACCGAGCAGTGTCCAGCGCATCCGCATGGCTCAAACCCCCTGACATGAAGATGGTGCACGATCCGGGTAGTCATCTTCGTACCTCTACCGTGTAACGGCCGCATCACAACCCTCAAGGGAAGAGGGAAGAGGGATTAGTGCCTCTTCCCTCTACCCTCTTCCTTCTTCCTTGCGGCAGGAGAGGGTTGGGGTGATGGTGCATCAAAATGTGCGTCACGACATGACCACCACAACTGCCTGCTGGAACTGCGGTTTCGAGAATCCGGCGGGAGCCCGGTTCTGCGCCAACTGTGGCAAGCCTCAACGGGAGCCTTGTCCGGAATGCGGAGCCGACGTTCCCGAAGAGTCGCGTTTCTGTCCCAACTGCGGTATCGCGCTGACCAAAGGGACGCTAGCACCCGTGCAACCTGTGCTCACCGCGGAAACGAGACGCGTGATTACTGTGTTGTTCGCCGACTTGGT
This sequence comes from Armatimonadota bacterium, assembly GCA_020028455.1. Lineage (GTDB taxonomy): Bacteria > Sysuimicrobiota > Sysuimicrobiia > Sysuimicrobiales > Kaftiobacteriaceae > JACPRY01. The sequence goes on from JAHZOA010000103.1 coordinate 3,332, forward strand.
CGGATCGACAGGCCTGACCGAGCGACTCGACCCCGAAGAAGCCCGCGACGTCATCAAGAAGTTCTACGACGTCGCCCAGCACGTCGTGGAACGCTGGTACGAGGGATCGATCGCCAACTACCTCGGCGACGGGATCCTGGCGGTTTTTGGCTTACCCGCCGCGCACGAGAACGATCCGGAGCGAGCGGCTCGGGCTGGACTTGCGCTCCGCGATGCCATGCCGAACCTCAACGACCACTTGCGCGCCACTCATGGCATCCAGCTCGCGGTGCGCGTCGGGATCAATACCGGCGAGGTAGTCGCGGCCTCGGGGTCAACGTTTGAGCGGGACTTTCTTGTGTCGGACGCGGTGACGATGGCGGCGCGCCTACAACAGAACGTGCCGGCCGGCACGATCGTCGTCGGTGAGCGGACGTATCGGCTGACGAAAGAGAGTATTGAATACCACGAGCTGCCTCTGATGACCGTGAAAGGCAAGGAAGGACCTGTCGCGGTGTGGGCGGCGGTGGCGCCGCTTCCCGAATCGGCTGAGATCCGCCGCATTACGGCACCTCTCGTCGGGCGGCACGCCGAACTTGGACTGCTGCGCCACCTATACGAGCGCAGTCGCGATGAACCCTTGACGCATCTCGTCACCATTCTGGGACAGCTAGGCGTAGGAAAGAGCAGGCTCCTCCGTGAGTTCCTGGCCGAGTTGCGCGAGTCCGAGACTCCCCCGCTCGTGCTTCGAGGACGCAGCGTCGCGTTCGGCGGACAGATCGGGTACCACGCCTTGCTCGATATTCTGCGCTTACAAGCGGGGCTGATGGACACGGATTCGCTCGAGGTTGTCCGCAACAAGATCAAGTCATGGCTCGACGACGTCCTCCCGGAGTCGGACGAACTGCTCGAGGGTCTCCTACTGACTTTTGGAACGAGCGACCGTGCCGGCAACGACCCTGGTCTCATGCGTCAGCGTCTGTTCACGAGCTGGCGAGAACTTGTCCTGGGTCTGGCCGGCAAGCGACCCGTAGTGCTGGCGTTCGAAGATCTCCACTGGGCCGACGACGGGGTGCTGGATCTGATCCAGACGATGGCGGACGTGACGGCACAAGCATCACTCTTCATCATCTGTCTGGCCAGGAATGAACTGACCGAACGCCGGTCGGCCTGGCCCGGTTCCCGCCGGAATACAACCAACATCGAGCTCCGCCCACTCCGTCCGCTCGAGGCTGAGCAACTGGCCGCATCGCTCAGCAGCGAGGGACTCACGCCAGACGTTCGCCAGATGGTCGCGCAGCGGGCGGGCGGGAACCCGCTCTTCGTCGAGGAGCTTATCCGCATGTTGCTTGAAGGGAGCACTCCGGGGGCCGATATTCCCGAGACCGTGCAGGCTGTGCTCACAGCACGCATCGACCGCCTTCCGCTCAACGGACGGCGGACCCTACAGGCCGCGTCGGTGATGGGCCGCTCGTTCTGGCCGTCAGCGGTTGCGCCCATCGCCGGGCTATCGACCGAAGACGTGTCCGCCTCCATCGAGGGCCTCATCAGTACTGATCTCGTCGTCGCGCTTCCACGGTCCGCGGTTGCCGGCGAGCGCGAGTTTGCGTTCCGCCATATCCTCGCACGAGACGTCGCCTACGCGATGCTGCCGCGTGCGCAACGTCAGCGCGCCCACGCCGAAGCGGCGCGGTGGCTGGAGGCCAAAGCCGGAGACCGCGTCGAGGAAGTCGTAGAGATCCTCGCCGAACATTTGCGCTTGGCCGGCGACCCGGCCAAAGCGGCGGTCTACCTTCATCGCGCAGGGAACAAAGCGCGCCGCCTCTACGTCAACGCAGACGCTATTCGCCTCTTCGATCAGGCGCTTGAAGCGGCATCTGCGGCCGGCCTGGGAAACGAACCGCGGGCGGTCATCCACTTGGATCGCGGAGAAGTGCGTCAATTGCGGGGTGACTACGAGGCCGCCATGGCGGATTTCTCGCAAGGACTGGCCATGGCCAGGCACATGGGTGACCGCCAGCTGGAAGCTGTGCTCGAGAACCGTGTTGGGCTCGTCTTCCACCGGCAGCTACAACTCAATGATGCACAGATGCACTATCTTAACGCAGCTCAAATTGCACGCGAGGTAGGGAATCGGTTGGTATTGGGGCAATCGCTGGTGGACCTTGCAAACATCTCCTGGGACCGTGGGCGCGTAGATCCTGATGACCCTTCCTTTATGGAGGGCTTATCGCTTCTGCGGGAAGAGGGAGATCTCTCGGTCCTCGCGCGTGGTCTGAATATGCTTGCAATGTCGCACCTGCGCGTGGGCAATGGGGACAAAGCCATCGCGGCGGCCGAAGAGGCGCGTCAGGCCGCTGAGCAGGCCGGGGACAAATCCAAAGAGGCCACCAGCCTCAGCTATCTTACCGTCATCAACTTGTACCTCAGTCGGTACGACGAGGCGATCCGTCACGGGCGGGCCGCGCTGGCCATGGCCCAGCAGATCGAGGATCATCGGCGCACCGCCTTTACGATGGATTTCCTCGCTCGTGTTCAGTTAGCGCTTGGCGAGTGGGGTGAGGGGATTCAGTTGCTCGAGGAGAGCCTGCCGCTGGTGCGCGAGTTCGCACTCGGATATGTGCCATGGGCCCTGTTGTGGCCGGGCTTGGCGTTTGAAGAAATCGGAGATCTTGAACGGGCCGCGGCGCATTTCAGAGAGTGCGCTGCGATCGATAGGGCCTCCGCCGCGTTCTGGCAGCCGATTGTGATCTCCCGAGCCGTGTACGCAAAGCTAACGAATGACCGAGACCTTCTCGCGCGGGTCATCCACGAAATGGACACGCTGCCATGGGACGAGTTCACCCCCGGGGCCACAGAGCCTCTGTTGCCCGTGGGTGAAGCATTTGTGGCCTTCGGCGCCTATGATGCCCTCGAGCGCCTCGTAAACGCACAACGAGCAAACGCCCAGCGGCTGGGTGCCCCATCGTATCTGGCGGCGCTCGAGATTCTGCAGGCGCACCTGGCCGCGCATCAAGG
>JAHZOA010000020.1 GCA_020028455.1 Armatimonadota bacterium
TTCTAGCGCATCTGACACTTCGATGACCGCGGGGAGCGGATCGTAGTCCACCTCGATTGTCACCGCGGCATCCAGCGCCTTCGCGCGGCTCTCTCCTAGGACAGCCGCAACAGGTTCGCCCACGTAGCGCACCTTATCCGTTGCGAGCAGCGGATGCGGGATGTCAGCTATCCTTATGCCTTCCTCCGCCCGCAGTGGCATCGGACGTACTTTGCCGATCAGCTCCTGCGCTGTGATAACCGCCGCAATGCCTGGGAGCGCCACGGCTTCGTCGGTGTGAATCTGACGGAGCCTCGCGTGGGCCTGAGAACTCCTGACAACGACCATGTGGAGCATCCCGGGAAGCGTAAGGTCGTCGACGTAGCGTCCGCGGCCGCGCAGAAAACGCTCATCTTCGCGGCGCTTGATGGGGCGACCAATCCATTGCGTGCGTGGCATCAGGTTCTATATACGCGCAAGTAAGGAGCGAGCCTGCGATTTGTCGAATCGGATTTGACACACCAAATGCAGAAGATTTCCTCTGTTGGCATCTTAGGGCTTGGGCGAATGGGTCTCCCGATGGGCCGACATTTGCTTCGGGCCGGGTTTACGGTTCGTGGATTCGATCCTCATGCGCCTCAACAGGCAGCCCTTTCGGAGGCGGGGGGAATAGCGCTGCGTTCCGTCTCCGCGGTTGCCAGGCAGAGCGAGGCTGTCCTGATCATGGTGGCAGACGACGCCCAAGTCAAAGATGTGACCGCCGGCGTGCTCGAGGCAGCGAAGCCCGGGACTGTCCTCATCATCTCGAGTACCGTGAAGCCTTCGACCTGCCGCGAAGTCGCGGCGGCCGCTGAGAAGCGTGGCGTCAAGGTGCTGGACGCGCCGGTCGCAAGAGGCCAGCGCGCTGCTGAGGAGGGGACGCTCACAGTATTTGCCGGCGGCGAGCGTGCGACTTTCGAACGGTGCCGCCTCATCTTCGACGCATTCGGCAAAGAAGTCGTGCACATCGATGAACATGTGGGCTCGGGGCAGGTCGCCAAACTCGCGAACAACTTGATCCTGTGGGCCGGGGTGGTGGCCGTTCACGAATCCCTTGCTCTGGCCGAGCGGCTCGGTGTCTCACCCGCGCGCCTTCGAGCCGCGCTGCAGCACGGCAGCGCCGACAGTTACGCACTGCGAGAGCTGCATCTGGTTAGTCTGACTTGGCCTCACAAAGATCTCGAGCAGGCCTCAGAAGTCGCAGCTGAAGCTGGCGCCGATTTGCCTCTGGCGAAGTGTGTCGAAGCTCTGATCCGCACGTTGACGCGCGAGGACCTGCGTCGCCTCACGGATAGCCCGCAAGATACCACACACACCCCAACGGAGTGACGCGCGATGACAGACGATCGAGAAGTGCAAGAGATCGACGCACCCAGGATCTCTGCGCCACGTCGAGCTGAGTTTGGTTCCGATATCATCGTCGACGTCATGAAAGCCTACGACATTGAATATGCCTCGCTGAATCCTGGTGCCACGTTCCGCGGGCTCCACGACTCGATGGTCAACTACGGTGGCAATCGTACACCGCAGCTGATCCTCTGTTGCCACGAGGAAATTGCCGTCTCCGTTGCCCACGGCTACACGAAGGCCAGGGGCAGACCGATGATTGCGATCGTCCACGACATCGTGGGCCTGCTGCATGCGAGCATGGCAGTGTACCTCGCGTGGCTTGACCAGGCGCCGGTATTGGTATTTGGCGGCACCGGGCCGATGGCCGTTGAGCACCGCCGACCGGGGATCGACTGGATCCATACTGCGTTGGTGCAGGGCGACGTAGTGCGCGACTACGTAAAGTGGGACGATCAGCCGGCGAGCCTGCAAAGCGCGGTCGAGTCGTTCATCAGGGGGCATCGCATTGCCATGAGCGACCCCCGCGGTCCCATTTATCTGTGTTTCGATACTGATATCCAGGAAGCGCGTCTGGAGGAACAGGTTACCGTACCTGATGTGGATCGTTACGGCCCCGCGGCCCCGGCTCAGGCTGATCCAACAATGCTGGCGACCGCCGCGAAGTGGCTCATCGAGGCGGAACACCCGGTTGTCCTGGCTGATTACATGGGCCGGAATCAGAAAACTGTCCCGGACCTGGTCGAACTTGCCGAATTGCTGGCACTCCCTGTGATCGACTTGGGGAGTCGGTACAACTTCCCAAACATGCATTCCCTGGATGCGACCGAAGCCGAAGACCAATTGCTGCCCCAAGCGGACGTCGTGCTCGCCCTGGATGTCACAGATCTGCAGTGGGCCACATCCACCGTCGACCGCACGTCGCGGCTGGCAAAGCCGTATCTCAATCCCCGCGCGAATGTGATTCACATTTCGGTCAGGGACATGAATGTCAGGGCCTGGGCGCAGGAGCACGGACGGTTGCATCCTGTTGATCTGCCGATCACGGCCGATACATCACTGGCGATCCCTGCGCTGACGGCGCTCTGCCGTGCGACACTCGAGCGTACACCGGGTGCACGAGAGCGTGTCACGACACGCGCCCAGCGGGTGGAAAGAATTCATCGCTCGCTTCAAGACAAGTGGCGTGAGACAGCGAAGCGTAAGGAGAATGAGCACCCCATTTCACTACCGCGTCTAGCTACAGAACTCGGGGACGTCGTGAAAGACGAGGACTGGATGCTGGTTAACCGCACGCTGCGGAACTGGACCCGGCGGCTGTGGGATTGGTCGAAGCCTACTCTGGGATACGTCGGCGCGCACCGAGGTGGCGGTGTGGGGTATGGGATCGGTCATTCGATAGGTGCGGCGCTTGCCGTCGGAAAGGAGCGATTGTGCATCGACATCCAGCCCGATGGCGATCTGCTCTTTACACCGAGCGCACTATGGACGGCAGCCCATCACCGGATCCCACTTCTGATTGTGATGTTTAACAACCGCTCCTATTACAATGACGAAGATCACCAAATTCTGATGGCGAAAGCACGGACGCGCCCTGTTGAGAATTCCGGCATCGGACTGCACATGGTGGACCCGCCGGTGGATTTTGCGACAATGGCGAAGGGCTTTGGCATCGAGGCGTGGGGCCCCATTGAGGATCCATCTGATCTCAAACCGGTACTGGAGCGCGCGGTCCGTTACGTCTTGAAGGAACGCAAAGCAGCCCTGGTTGATGTCGTCACGCAGGCCAGGTGACTACTCCGGGCGATCGATTTTCGCCGCCTCGATGAGTTTCTTAGGGCCGACAGTCAGATAGGCGTCTTCAATCACTCCGGCGATGTTATCCCACCCGAGGCCCTGATCGAGGCGAACGCCAATCCAGCCGAGGTAGCCGACATATGGCGGAACAAAGTAGTGCCGGGGCTGAGCCTTGATCAGCATCCCTCTGATCTCCGCCGACGAGGCACACCAGAGCGCGAGCCGACCGTCACCGTGGTGGTTGTCCATGAACGTGACGAAAGACCTCTTGCCGCGGATGAAGAAATTCGGTGCGCCGTGGCTCAGCCGCTCGCTGGTCTCGGGGAGGGAAAGACAGATTTCTCGGACGCGGGTGAGGCTGCTACGAACCGACGTCTTCACCACCTAGCGACCCTTCCGCTGGACCATGTCTTGCTACCGCTTTTCCCTAACCCGTTCCTGACACCAAACATACAGCGCGTCATACATTGGGGTCTCGAGAAGGAGCTTCTCGTGATCGTTGTCGCCATGGATTGTTGCAAACCCGTACGCAATGCTTCGCAATCCGGCCGCTTCTGGCTCGATCGCGATCTCCGCAGGGATATCCGCACCGTGAACGATGCGTCCCAAGAGGTGTAGGGCAGGATCGGCCACCTCATACTTCATTAGGATTGACTCGAAACTGCAACGGCCATCGATGTGACCGAGTTCGACTCCCTGTACGTCGAACGGGATCGCCTTCTCGCGCTGAGCTACCTTCATGACTTCCTCAGCCGGAACAAACAGAAATGTCGCCTCTGGATCAACGAACCGCCGGATCAGCCAAGGACACGCCACGCGATCGACGTTGGCATTCTTGCGAGTCACCCAATTCACCTAAATCGCCTCCAAGTTTGTCCACACATGGCAAAGTCGCCTGATCAGTGAAAGACTAGGCTTTTGACGACGACGGGAACTACATTCTGGGCGGGCAGGACGCGGCCGATGTCAATATAATCGAACTCGCGCAGCTGAACCTGGTCAATGCATACGATACTGCCCTGGACTTGAAACTCTTGCTGCAGGAGGGCACCAATGATGCCGGCGATGTCGGCGTCCATTACCAGAAGCAGCGGTCGGCCGTCCTTAGTCCCAGGCAATGCTTCCACGATGCCAGTACACAACTCTCGCAGTGACTTGTAATCCGCTCCGTACGTCCATTTGAGAGCGAGTGCAAACCGCTGGTCACCGTCATCACCCAGATCCAGTCGACTCATCGCCTGACGCACCGCATGGGCGATTTGCTTGGCCGACGGTTCACTGATGCCAGCGACTGCGACTACTGGAACGCTGCGCAGCGGCAATGGGGCAGGATCGGTCAAAAAGATCGTGTCTCCGCTCAACTGCACTGTGTACTGAGAGGCTCCGATGCAAGTGGCCCGGATGGCTTCACGCGGTTCAAGCAACTCCAGGCTTGCTGCTTCCGCATGACGCCGGACGGCTGCAGCTAGGCGTGGACCCAGGTCGCCGAACTCTCGCGTCTCGTGGCCGTATGTGTATTCCGCGACCCCACCCGAGAAGACGATTCGCTTGAAGGGGTCCTTAGAGCGAAGGGCTGGGGTGATCCAGAAACCTTCTTGACCGTCCGGGCGTGCCCCGCGGATGATCGCGACGATGTATCTGCCCATGTAATCCGCGAGACGATCGAGCATTTCACCGGAAACTCGCGCACCCCGTGAGGGCAGAGCCAACCCTGCTACTCGTATGTGACGGCGCCCCGCTTCTTCCAACCGCACAATTCGGTCTTCCTGATCCCACGCGATCAGTCTCGCTCCGAGATGAATAGCGGCTGTCTCGCTGACCTCACCGTGATGACAAACGGCGAACTTAGTTGTCCCGCCACCGATGTCGACGTTGAGCAGCGGCTCCTCGGATCCCAACGACAATTCGGCCGCCCCAGAGCCATGCGCGGCCAGCAGGCTCTCCAAATTTGGACCCGCCGTTGCGCAGACGAACTTGCCGCTTTCGCGGCTGAACAAGTCGACGACTGCGCGCGCGTTCTCACGCAGCGCAGCCTCGCCGGTCATGATGACCGCGCCGCCGTCAACGTCCTCGGGGCCGAGCCCTGCGCCGCCGTACGATTCGGCGATGAACAGCCCCAGGGCAGGAGCATCAATCTGGCCCGATGATGTGTAGGGTGTGAAGATGATTGGGGAACGGTTGATGATCTCGCGTTGGGTTACAGCGTAGCGGCTGGACAGGCGTTTCCCTTGGCGTTCGAGGACAAGTTTGGAGAAGACTAAGTGGGACGTCGAGGAACCGATGTCGACGCCGACGCTGGTGAGGTCGACGCGCTCGCCGACATAGGCGACGGCGTCTTCATCGAGGTGGATGTGGTCTTCTTCACCTTCGTGCATGCGCTAGCGGGCGCGGGCGAAGAATTCGTCCATCTTGACCTCGACACCGTTAGCCTTGCAGCGCTCGTCGAACATGCGGTGGATGCGGGGATCCTGGTCGGCGTACTCGATCTGATGGCCGCCCGCTTTAGCGCTCTTGTCGATGCCCTGGTGGTCTAAGTAGCGGGTTACCTTCCACTTTGTGCTGCCCCAGCGGATTGCCAGATAGCGCGCGGGCGTCGGGCCAGAGTTGAAGTGTTGGTGCCACCACATGCCTGGCGGGACGAGCATAGTGCCGGGTTTCCACTGGATGTCCTCAAAGGTCTTGTGCTGGTCCGTCCACATCAGGGAGTAGCCGTTGCCTTCGAGGATGATTACGTGCGCGCCAGGCCCGTGACGGTGTCCCTTCTTATAGGTTCCCACAGGGAACTCGGAAACGTGCGCGACCAGCACGTTGTCGGCGAGTTCAAACTTCATGTGTTTGCCGCCGGCTCCACGCTCGGCCCAGGCGGGTAGTTGCATCTTATATACGTCCGCGACGAAGTTGGTTTCCCAGATCTTCTGCTGGCTGTCCGGCCGGGCGTAGATCGTGCCCTCGCGATTGAAGTAATCGTCCTGTCCATCGAACCGATCGGTAAAATCAAATGGACAGTTAAAGATGAAGTCCAAGTTGCGCACCAGGTTGATCATCAGGGGGGCCGTGGTAACTGCAAGTAACCGAGCGGGCTCGCGCCCAGAGCCGTTGTGGAGCCTATGAAAAGTGTTCAGCGGGATCGCAAATACGCTGCCCGTTTGCCACTCAAATGACCGTCGATCCTCGTTATGGCCACTGACTTCGCACGAACCACGTCCAGAAAGGACGAAATACACCTCTTCGTAGAGATGCCTCTCCTCGGCCGTGGACTTCCCTGGAGCGATCTCGACAACGTAAGCGCTGTCGGTGTCTTCAGCACCAGTGAGCTGGACGTATACCCCCTTTGCGTCCATCCGCGGCCACGGAACCACTTCGACGGTCTTCAGATCATCGACCGCAAATCCCGTGATGATCGGGAGCTGCTCGTTCTCCAGGAAGCGACGGAACGCGGTTCGACCCCACGACTCTGGAAGCCGGACGGGCTGCTTCTCCATGCCTTGCCTCCAATAACTAGTACTAGCAATTATACGCGCGACAGCAACCGCAGGAACGCCTTGTCCTGAGTGGAAGAAGCCCATTAAGCGGAGGTGGTGTGAATGCGAGCAGTTGCAGTATTGCTTCTCCTTGCTTTGATCGCGGTGCTACCAGCCCAGGCGCAGCAGGGGGCGCCCAGTTTCGCGGGCCGCACGGTCACGATCGTCGTCGGGTATCCCACTGGAGGCGGCTACGATCGGATGGCCCGCCTGGTGGCACGGCATTTACCAAGGTTTATCCCGGGGAATCCCACCATTATTGTTCAGAACATGCCCGGCGGAAACAGCATCGTCGCGGCCAATCACGTATACAATACCGCACGTCCCGACGGACTAACGATCGGAGCTTTCAACCGCAACCTGGTCCTGGGACAAATGGTGAACGTCGAAGGTATTCGGTTTGATATGACGCGCTTCGCGTGGATCGGCAGCCCCTCGGCTGAAGCCACGATTTTTGCGATTCGCTCCGATCTTCCGTATCGCACTGTGGCCGATATGCAGCGGGCCGATCCTCCAGTCATCATAGGGGCGACTGGTCCGGGGGCGAGCACCTACGACTTTCCGCTGCTGCTGAAGGCACTCTTGAAGTTCAATGTCCGGATCATCCCCGGCTATCCGTCCGGCACAGACATTCTGCTCGCCGTGGAGCGCAAAGAAGTCGACGGCCGATCTGGCTCATATTCCTCCATGAAGGCAGCAATCGACCGTGGCTTGATCCGTCCGATCATCCGCACGCGTGCCTCCGTGCCCGACATTGCGCGGCTGCCTGTGGATGAGGAACTAGCGCCTAACGCGAGAGCAAAGGCGCTCTTTGCGTTGCGTTCAGTTCCCGAGATCATTGGCCGCCCCTACGTCCTGCCGCCGGCAACGCCTCCGGCCATCCACCAGATGTACATCAACGCATTCGGCCAGATGACCAAGGACCGCGAGTTCCTGGCCGAAGCCGAGCGCTCAGCATTCGACATCGACTACACACCGGGCGATGCAGCGCTGAAAATCGTCCGGGAAGTGCTGGGCGCACCACGGGACGTTGTACGGGTCTTCACGCAGTTCTTCAACTTCGAGTAACGGTTGCGAGCCTGGTAGCGAACTCAGATTAGAAGCGAGATTGCTTCGTCGCTTCGCTCCTCGCAATGACAGCTGGAAGCGAGGGCGCTCACAATGACGGCTGTGATGGGCCTCCCCAAATCGGGGAGGCCCAAGCGTCTTGAGGAGTAACTAATGCTCGAGGCGTTTGTCCAGGGTCTGGCGGCGGTTCTTCAATGGAACGCCTTCAGCTTCATGCTGATCGGCGTGGCGCTCGGTTTCTGGGTTGGTCTGCTCCCGGGCCTGGGCGGCTCAACCACGCTTGCGCTGCTCCTCCCATTTATCTATGCCATGCAACCCGTCCAGGCGTTTGCGTTCCTGCTTGGGATGCACTCTGTGGTCGCCACGACCGGAGACATCACTTCAATCCTCTTTGGCATTCCAGGAGAGGGCACAACAGCGGCGTCGATCCTCGATGGGCACGAGATGGCCAAGAAGGGCGAGGCGGGACGAGCGCTAGGCGCGTCGCTCACCGCTTCTCTCTTCGGTGCTCTAATCGGAGCCTTCGCGCTAGCCCTGGCCATCCCACTGGTGCGGCCCATCGTGCTGGCCTTCGGTTCGCCGGAATTCTTCATGGTCTCGATTCTGGGCATCGCCGCCATCGCGTCATTGAGCGGTCGTGGCCCGCGGGCAATGCTGCGGGGGTTTCTTGCCGGCTGCCTCGGACTGATGTTCGCCGCTGTTGGATCAGATCCGCAAGCAGCCAACCTGCGGTATACGCTCGGCACCCTGTACTTGTGGGAGGGGCTCGGCCTCGTGCCCGTGCTGGTGGGGTTCTTTGCGATCCCCGAGATTGTGGATCTGGCAGTCAGAGGCAGCGCGATCGCCGGGGCACCCAGTGGCCGTTTGAGCGGAGTGTTACAGGGCGTAAAGGACACAATGCATCACTGGTGGCTGACGATCAGGTGCAGTTTGGTGGGCACCTACATTGGGATTTTGCCGGGGCTCGGCGGCGCCGTGGCGCAATGGCTCGCGTATGCCCATGCGGTTCAGAGCGCGAAGGACCCCGTTGACCGCGAGCGCTTCGGCAAGGGCGACGTACGTGGTGTGATCGGTCCCGGCGCGGCCAACAACTCGAAAGAAGGCGGGGACCTCATCCCGACGGTCGCGTTTGGCATCCCCGGCAGCTCGTCCATGGCGATCTTGCTCGGCGGGTTCTTCCTGGTGGGGTTGGTCCCCGGGCCGGATATGCTCACGAGACACTTGGCCGTGACGTACTCGATGGTTTGGACGATCATCCTGGCGAACATTATTACCGTCGGCGTGAGCTTCCTGTTCCTCAACCGTCTGGCCCAACTCACGGTTATTCGAGGCACGGTGCTGATTCCGTTTCTCACGCTGCTGATCTTCACCGGTTCATACACCAACAACAATGCGCTCGGCGATCTCGTTGTGACGTTGTTCTTCGGACTCCTCGGTTACTTCATGCTCCGGTTCCATTGGCCGCGCGCGCCGCTGGTGCTCGGACTGGTTCTGGGCAAGGTCGCCGAGCGATATCTCTGGATCTCAACGGCCCGCTATGGGTTGGACTGGCTCGGCCGGCCGATTGTGCTGGTGCTGATTGCTCTGACGGTCCTAGTGGTAGCGCTTCCATTCATTCAAGAATGGCGGGCGCGCGATCGCATGCGAAGAGAGACGGCGCATGCGACGTAACGCCCAGGCATTGTTCGGTCTCGTGATCCTGCTCGCCGGAATTGCGGCCGTGGTCGCCACACGCGACTGGAAGATTCAGACCGCGATGTATCCGCGGGTCGTCGGCATACCGCTGGTCATCCTGGCCGCAATTGAAGTGGTGTTGAGTCTGCGGGGCGCCCCAGAGGGGGAGCGCCAGGCCGTCGATACGGCACTGTCGGAGACACTGCCTCCGGATGTCACAGCACGGCGGACACGCGTCGCCTTCACCTGGATCGTTGGTTTCTTCCTGGCCATCGTCTTGATCGGTTTCCCAGCAGCTGTCCCGCTCTTCATGCTGGCGTATCTGAGGGGTCAGGGACGGGAGTCGTGGGCGCTCTCGCTCGTGCTTGCCGGCGTGGCCTGGCTCGCTTTCGAGCTCATCTTTGATAGAGTGCTGCACCTGCCCTTTGCCGAAGGCTTACTCCTACAAATACTGAGGAGATGAGAACGGATATATGACCAAGAGGTGGCAGGAACCCGAAGGCTACACGCGCGCGGGATATGGAAAGTGGCGTCGCCCTCCATCACCGTACGACACGTTTATGGAGCAAGAGGGCGTGCCCATCTATCGCGGCGTTGGAGTGCACCGCGTGCAGGACCTCGAGCTCGCCCCCTGGCGCCGATTGGGCGGCAAGGGCACGTTCATCCAACTGTTCGGAACGGAGGGCTTGTGGGGCTGCTACCTGACGGAGATTCCGGCCGCCGATGCGCTCACGCCGGAGCGCCACCTCTATGAGGAGATCTTCCTGGTTGTTGAAGGGCGCGGCGCGCTCGAGATCTGGCAAGAGGAGGGTGGGAAGCGCGATATCCTGGAGTGGCAGCCCGGCTCGCTGTTTACCGTACCCCTCAACACCCACCATCGGCTGATCAACGCGATGTCGTCAGGACCGGCGCTGCTGCTGGTCGGCACCACTGCGCCGATGGTCATGAACCTCTTTGGAAATCGGGAGTTTGTCTTCGACTGTCCCTTCGTCTTCCGCGACCGCTACGATGGCGGCGAAGAGTACTTCAAGCCGCAGGTGAAAGAGCTCGAACCCGATCCGCACCGCGGTCTAGCGATGGTTCGCACCAACATCGTCCCGGATGCGAGGAGTGTGCAACTCCCCCTCGACAACCGGCGCTCACCGGGTTTCCGGCGGCTTGAGCCATATCTCGACAAGAACGTCTTCTATCAATGGATCGGGCAGCATGAATCCGGACGGTATTCGAAAGCGCACGCGCACGAGTCCGCGGCCGTCCTGATCTGCCTCGGAGGAAAGGGCTATACATACGCGTGGCCGCGAGAAGTTGGGACACGTCCCTGGGAGACCGGCCAGGCAGATAAAGTCGTACGTCAGGACTATGAACCCGTAGGAATGGTAAGCGCCGCGCCAATGGGCGGTCAGTGGTTCCACCAGCATTTCGGGGTGGGACGAGAGCCGCTGCGGTTGATGGCCTGGTTCGGGCCGTTCGGCCGAGGAACAGGCCGCGAGCCAGGGCGACCCGGCGAAGAGGTGCTCGACAAGAACGCCATGCATCTGGAAGAGGGAGGAAGCGCGATCGCCTATTGGGAGGAAGATCCGTTCATCCGCCGCGAGTACATTGCAGAAGTGCAGCGGGAGGGCGTCGAGTTCCGAATGGAAGACTCTTTCTATCAGCGATCCCCGGGAGTCAAGAGCGCAGTGAAACGATGAGCAAGGCTGTCCTGACGAAGCAAGATCAGGCTCTCCGCGAACAAGTCGTGATGGCGTCGCACGTTCTTGGGCGCGAGGATCAAGGCGACTTCATCTGGGGGCACGTGTCGGTCCGCGATCCTGAAGGCCGCGGTGTTTGGATGAAGGCCACGGGCTGGGGGTTCGAGGAGGTCACCCCCGATCGCGTGCTGCTGGTTGGCTGGGATGGAGAAGTTTTGGTCGGCGATGGCCCTCGCCACCTGGAGTATCCTATTCACACCGAAATCATGCGGGCGCGCCCTGATGTGAATGGTGTCGTCCACACGCATGCCTCGCACGCAGTCGCTTTCGCCTCCCTGATGCAGCCGTTGCGTCCTATTTCGCACGAAGGAGCCATGTTCGTTCCCCCTGATGTTGCGCGGTTCACCAAAACCGGTGATCTCATTCTTACGCGCGAACTAGGACAAGCGCTCGCGGAGACGCTGGGCCAGCGAAACGCTGCGCTGATGGTCCACCATGGTATCGTCACGGCCGGCGAGGATGTCGAGACCTCAGTGGTCATGGCCATCTTGCTCGAGCGATCCTGTCAGAAGCAGTTGCTCGCGATGGCCGCTGGCGAGGTACGCACCTGGTCGAACGACGAGGAAGCGCTGGGGAAACGCGCGCGTGTGTACTCAGCTAAGCAGGCCTGGGCATATCTCGTCAGGAAAACTGCGACATCAGTGCGGGGCGGAGCCGGCCGATGAATTCACGATACGAGACAGGGTTGAAGGTTCGCAAGGAAGTCCTGGGCGCCGATCACGTGGCACGATCCCTGGCCGAGGCGACGCTGGACGCCGACTTTCAGCGATTCATTACGGAAACTGCGTGGGGTTCGGTGTGGGCCCGTCCGGATTTGGATCGGCGGACCCGAAGTCTCGTGACGATCGCAATCCTCGCGGCCCTGGGTCGTGAGGAGCTTGGTCTCCATCTCCGCGCGAGTCAAAACGTCGGCGTGGATCCGAAAGAAATCGTGGAAGTCCTGCTCCACGTGGCCGCTTACGCAGGCATCCCCGCTGCGAACGCAGCGTTTGCCGCAGCTAAAGCACAGCTCGGCAATGATGCCTCCAAAGCCAAGACGGATAAGCGTTCGCGAGGAGGCCGGCAACGTGGCTAGATCGCGCGATCCGAATTTTCCTCCGTATTTCTACGAGGCCTATCGCTCGACGGTGCGGCGGTCGCCGCGCCAGCCGCTCATTGCGGTCCCGCATACATTGTCGGAGATCACCGGTCCCGGGCCGGTTGTGAGTAGCGCCGACGGTGAAGACAACGACCTCACACAGAATTTGGGCGCAGAGGGCGAGGCAATCGGCGAGCGGATCATCGTCACCGGCCGGGTACTCGATGATGACGGGAACCCCGTGCCCAATACGCTGGTCGAGATCTGGCAGGCGAACGCGGCGGGTCGGTACCGGCACCGGATTGATCAGCACCACGCCCCGCTGGATCCGAACTTTCTTGGGTTTGGCCACTGTCGCACAGACGAACAGGGGAACTATCAATTTACGACGGTCAAGCCCGGCGCGTATCCGTGGGAGAACCATGCGAACGCATGGAGGCCCGCGCACATTCATTTCTCGCTGTTTGGTTCGTCCTGGGTCAGCCGCCTCGTGACGCAGATGTACTTCCCCGGCGATCCGTTGCACGAGCTCGATCCGATCTTCAACGCGGTGCCGACAGACGCAGCCCGCGATCGGTTGATTGGCAAGTACGCGCACGATGTGACGAAGTCGGGCTGGGCGCTAGGCTATCGCTTCGATATCATCCTGCGCGGTCCGGAAGGAACACCCTTCGAACCTCCGGTGCCTAGCCGTACCGCCAAGCGATGACCGGACGGGGTCTGACACCTCCACAGACTGTCGGCCCATTTTTCCACGGCGGCATGCTGCAACGTCCGTTGAACGTGATGGTCGCGCCCGAGACGAAGGGTGATCGAGTCCGCATCGAGGGACACGTCTACGATGGCGATCACGCGCCCGTTTCTGATGCGGTCGTCGAGTTCTGGCAGGCCAACGCGGTCGGTCGGTATCGGCACCCCGCCGATCAACGATCTATGCCTCTGGACCAATCGTTCGCCGGCTTCGGCCGCACGGGTACGGACGAAGCGGGAGCCTTCTGGTTCGAGACCATCAGACCTGGCCCCGTGCCGTTTCCCGGAGGCGGCACACAGGCGCCACACATCAACGTCGCCGTGTTCGCCCGTGGCCTGCTCCACCATCTGCCGACCCGGCTGTATTTCGAGGATGACCCGGCGGTTCGCGACGACCCGGTTCTGCGCACAGTTCCCGAAGTACGGCGCGCCACACTGCTGGCGAAACGGATTGCGGGCGGAAAGCCCGTCTATCGGTTCGACATCGTGCTTCAGGGCGACGGCGAAACTGTCTTCTTTCTCATCTAAGTTCCGCTGATGACGAAGGCCGTCCGGTTCCTCTCGCTCGCCGATGCAATCGGAGAGTGTGTCCGTGACGGCGACACGGTTGCGATGGAAGGATTCACGCATCTCATTCCGTTCGCCGCCGGTCACGAGGTGATCCGGCAGGGGAAGCGCAGCCTGACGCTGGTTCGAATGACGCCGGACCTCATCTATGATCAACTGATCGGCATGGGCTGTGCGCGCAAGCTGATCTTTTCGTGGGGCGGCAACCCAGGAGTGGGCTCGCTCCACAGGCTTCGCGATGCCGTCGAGAACGGCTGGCCCAACCCACTGGAAATTGAAGAGCACAGCCACGCCGGTGTCGCGGCTGCTTATGCGGCCGGCGCGGCGGGCCTGCCGCTCGCGGTGCTTCGCGGGTACGTAGGCACCGATCTTCCCAGGGTCAATTCAAATATCCGTTTCATCGATGATCCGTTCACCGGGGAGCGGCTTGCGGCAATCCCGTCGCTGCGGCCTGACGTGTCGGTGATTCACGCGCAGCGGGCGGATCGAGCCGGGAACGTGCTGCTCGAGGGGATTGTCGGCGTGCAGAAGGAGGCGGTGCTGGCGGCAAAGCGGGCCGTGGTCACGGTAGAGGAGATTGTGCCGGACCTGCGGCCGCCCAGCCCGAACTCCGTCGTGCTTCCTCGTTGGACCATCGACGCGATCGTGGAAGCGCCAGGAGGCGCGAAGCCGTCGTACGCCCACGGGTATTACAAACGGGACAACGCGTTCTATGCAGCCTGGGACGCGATCTCGCGCGACCGCAGCACGTTCCTCGATTGGATGCGAACGCACGTGCTCGAACGAGGTTCTGAATCTCATGCAGTCCAGATCTGACTACACTCCCTCTGAGATGATGATCACCGCCGCCGCGCGGGCGCTCAAGAATGACGACGTCTGTTTTGTCGGCATCGGCATGCCTTCCGCCGCATGCAACCTCGCCCGCCTCACTCACGCGCCGGATATTACGCTGATTTACGAGTCCGGCACGATTGGAACGAAGCCGCAGGTGCTGCCCCTATCGATCGGTGATCCGGAACTCTGCGAGACGGCTCTGACCACTGTCTCAGTGCCCGAGATGTTTGCCTACTGGCTGCAGGGCGGACGTTTTACGGTCGGGTTCTTGGGCGCGGCGCAGATCGACCGGTTCGGGAATATCAACACGACGATCATCGGGCCGTACGAACGGCCGAAGGTCCGTCTGCCCGGCGGCGGAGGTGCGCCCGAGATCGCGAGTTCTTGCCGTGAGGTCTTCGTGATCGTCTCCCAGACGCAGCGTTCCTTTGTGCCACGCGTCGAGTTCATCACCTCTTTCGGATTCGGGAATGGCGGCGATCACCGGCAGCGCCTGGGTTTGTCTACGCTCGGTCCCAGTCTCGTGGTGACCGATCTTTGTCTCATGCGGCCGGATGCCGAAACTAAAGAGTTCGTAGTGACGTCGATCCACGCGGGTGTTACTCGCGATGACATCACTGCGCGCACAGGCTGGCCCGTACGGTTCTCTGGCGACGTGACGCAAACGCCGCCCCCAGAGGCGGACGAGCTCCGTGTGCTTCGAGACCTCATAGCGCGCTCGCCCCGCGGTGGCGGCACGTCGTGAGCGATCTCGCAGCCACGATGTTTACCACGCCTGAGATGGCAGCGATTTTCGCGGGTCGCGCCTTCGTGCAGCGAATGCTCGACGTTGAGGCCGCGCTCGCCCACGCTCATGCCCGCGCTGGAGTGATCCCGCAGCAGGACGCCGAGGCCATCGTCTCCAAGTGCCACGCGGATTTGTTCGACATCACGGCGCTCTACCAGGAGGCCGCCTCGTCGGGCAGTCCCGCCATTCCGCTCGTCCGCATGCTGGGGGAACATGTCGGCGGCGATGCGCGAAAGTTCGTGCATTGGGGCGCTACGAGTCAGGACGTCATTGACACGGCGGTCGTCCTCCAGATCCGTGAAGGCCTCGATCTTCTGACCGCGCAACTCCTCGAAACTGCAACCGTGTGCGTCACACTCGCTGAACGCCACCGGCGCACACCGATGGCCGGAAGAACGCTACTCCAGCATGCGGTACCGATCACATTCGGCCTGAAGGCGGCACGGTGGCTCTCGCTGGTGACACGCCTCGTGGTGTCCGTCCGCGAACTGAGGCAACGCGTGCTCGTTGTCCAGTTTGGTGGAGCGGCAGGGACGCTTGCCGCGCTTGGCGCCGACGGTATCCGTGTGATGGAGTTTCTGGCGAAGGAGCTCAACCTGGCGGTCCCTGACCTCCCGTGGCATACGGAGCGGGACAGGATGGCAGAGGTTGCCACTCGACTCGGCATCCTGGCCGGTGGAATGGCCAAGGTGGCCACCGATATCGCGCTCCTTTCCCAAACTGAGGTGGGCGAGGTGTCTTCGGCGGCCACGTCGGCCATGGGCGGATCGTCGACGATGCCGCACAAGCGTAACCCCATCGAAGCCACGGCCGCGATCGCCTGCGCGCAGCTGGCCATTGGTGCAGTCCCGACAGTACTTTCATCCATGATTCAAGAGCATGAACGGGGGGCGGGCCACTGGCAGGCAGAGTGGCAGGCGATCCCCGAACTCTTTCGCGCCACGTCGGGTGCGGTAGGGTGGGTTCACCGAGGACTGAGCAATCTTGAGATCGATTCCGACCGCATGCGCGCCAATCTCAATATGACGCAGGGATTGATCATGGCTGAGGCGCTCACAATGGCCCTTGCCGCGCGCCTGGGACGGCAGCAGGCTTATCGGATCGTGCAGCTGGCATCTGAGCGTGCTGTTCGGGAAGCGAAAAACCTTCAGGAAGTGGCCGCATCCGATCCTCTGATTCAGGCTGTGCTCTCATCCGACGAAATCGAACGGGTTTTTGACGTCACCGGTTATCTGGGCAGCGCAGATGCGTTTATCGACCGCGCGCTTTCCGGCTTTCGCGAACTGCGACCCCCGTCGCCTGGAAGGTGATGTAATGACCGTTGCAGATCTGGCGCGGGACTTTCGAAACGCGCGGGTGTTTGACCTCGAGCATTCGCGCCGATTCGGTGACCCAGTGCATCCTCCACACAGGCCGGGAACGCTCTTCACGTTGCATCGCCGCCATGAGCCCGGTCTCGAAGAGGCGCGCACCAGCGCGGCGGGGATGATCTTCACCGCCGAGCACGCCGGGACGCACATCGACGCGTTCTGTCACCAGGCCCTCAATCTGACCCTGTATGGCGGCGTCCGCATCACGCCTGAGGTTCAAACTCCGACGGGGTTCACGAAATTGGGGATCGACACGGTGCCGCCAATCATATCCCGCGGGGTCATGCTTGATCTCGCTGTGCATCGCGGCAGCCGGGTCCCCGAGCGCTCCCTCATTAGTGCGTCTGATCTCGAAGCGGTACAAAAGGCTCAGAAGACGGAAATCCGTACAGGCGACGTCGTGTTGGTGCGGACCGGCACAGATACCCTCTGGAACGATCCGGAGAGGTATCTGAATGGTGCCGGTATCTCAGGGGATGCATCTGAGTGGCTGGCGGACAAGAAGGTGCTCGCCGTTGGGTCTGACAACGTGGCCTGGGACTTGCCGGGATACGTTGATGAACGGCTGAAGGTAACGCTGCCGGGACATGTGGTGCTGCTCGTCCAGCGGGGGGTTTACATCGTCGAAAATCTGAATCTCATCGAGCTCTCAGCAGCTCGCGCCTACGAATTCATTTTTGTGTGTCTGCCGCTCAAGATTCGCGGCGGCACGGCCAGCCCGGTTCGACCTGTGGCGCTCGTCCAAAGCTGAGCGTACCGGCGTGATCAACAGCAACGAATTTCGGGATAAGGTAGTCGCGGTTACGGGTGGAGCCCAGGGGATAGGCCTGTGCCTCGTGCACACATTCGCCCAAAGCGGCGCCAAGGTTGCTTATTGCGACCTCAAGGTGCAGTCTGGGCGCTATTGGGAACGCAGGCTCACCGATGAAGGCATGGATGTGTCCTTCATTCAGGCGGACCTGGAACAGGAAACTGGCGCGCGGAAGTTTGCTAGAACGGTGGTTCGCAGATACCAACGCACCGACGTGCTCATTAATAACGTAGGTATCCTGGACTTTGGCCAAGATTTCCTCAGACGCCCTCTTCAAGAGTGGAACCGGATCATCAGTGTCAATTTGACTTCCTACTTTCTGTGCTCTCAGCTGTTTGCTCCGGAACTAATCAAATCGAAAGGCTGCATCGTCAACATCGCGTCAACCCGCGCGTTGATGAGCGAACCTGACACGGAACCCTATTCTGCTTCAAAAGGTGGGATCGTTGCGCTGACGCATTCGCTCGCGGTCACCCTCGGTAATCGAGGGGTCCGGGTGAACTGCGTCAGCCCCGGGTGGATCGACACTTCCCAATGGCAGATGAAACCTTCCAAGCCGAAACTGAGGAAGATCGACCATCGTCAGCATCCCGCGGGCCGTGTAGGAAGGCCCGAAGACATCGCAGCCGTTTGCCTTTTTCTCGCTGCGCCACGTTTGGCGGGGTTCATCACGGGACAGAACTTCGTGGTAGATGGCGGCATGACCAGGAAAATGATTTACGAGTGAAAGCACGGAGCAGCCGGGTATGACGTTCCACCGTGGAACACTCCTCTGCTTGGCCCTTCTTGTTATCGTCCTCGTTGGTCCCCCGCTGTCCCCGCTCACTGCGCGCGTCGCGGCCACGCTACAACCTGCGGCGGCCGATCTTGCTTCCCGGCTGGATCCTCTTCTCGCGGATCCCAGGCTTTCCAATGTCCAGGTCGCGGTTGTAGTCCGCGATGCCTTGTCCGGTACCGTGCTTTATGAAAGAAACGGCCGTGCCCGGCTCATCCCCGCATCAAACCAGAAACTCCTTATCGCAACGGCCGCCTTGGCGACACTGGGGCCAGGGTATCGATTCCGCACAAGTCTCTTGACGAGTGGCCGCCAGCAGGGTCAGATACTCGAGGGCAACCTGTACCTAAGGGGAACCGGGGATCCCACAATGGTGCCTCAGCGCTGGAACGAACTTGCCGCGGCTCTGGCCGGTCAACGGATCACGCGCGTGCGCGGGCGGCTGATCGCAGACGACACCTGGTTCGACGATGTCCGCCTCGGCCCCGATTGGTCCTGGGATGATGAGCCCGTTGCGTTCGCCGCGCAGGTATCCGCGCTAACAGTCTCCCCCGACGAGGACTTCGATGCAGGAGCGATCATCGTTGATCTCCAGCCGGGAAGCGGTCCCGGCGCGCCGGCACGCATGACGCTGACGCCGCCCACTCAGTACGTGCGGATCGTGAATCAGGTCATCACAGACAGCGCAGGCTCCGATGCGCGTCTGAGTATCGTCCGGGCGCACGGAGAGAACACCATTGTGCTTACGGGAAGCCTGCCCGTAAGTGCGTCGGCCGTGCGCCGCAGGATCAGCATTTGGGAACCTACCGGTTATGCCGCCGACATCTTTCGGACAGCCCTCGAGCAGAACGGGATCCGCGTCGACAATCCTACAGCATTTGGATCCGCGCCCCTGACCGCACGCGAAGTCGTGGCGCTAGAATCGATTCCCCTGTCGGAACTCGCCGTTCCATTTCTCAAACTTAGCAACAATACGATCGCGGAAATCCTTGTGAAAACGATGGGGCGGTATGCATATGGTGAGGGGAGCTGGAGAAGCGGCATGCAGGTCGTGGCTGACTACCTGGTGAGCATTGGCATCGATACGACCTCTTTACGGCTCCGGGACGGATCGGGTCTGTCCCGTCTCAATCTCGTTTCCGCGAGTGACTTAACGGCAGTGCTGGTTGCGATCAGGCGAGAGCCATGGTTCAGTTTCTTCTATGACGCGCTGCCCATCGCAGGGGTCGAGGATCGCCTTGTCGGCGGCACCCTGCGATTCCGGATGCGGGGAACGGCAGCCGAACGGAACGTCAGGGCCAAGACAGGTACCCTGACCGGCGTCACGGCGCTGTCGGGCTATGTGACCGGCGAGGGGGGACAGATGCTGGCGTTTTCGATTCTCATCAACAACTTCGTCGGCAGCGTTCCTCGTGATCTTGAGGATGCGATTGCTGCCGCACTTGCTGGACCCGGACCGCCGGGGCGTCCGGCGCCCTAAACCGAAAGAGGTTGTTGTAGAAGCTCAGGCAGTCCGGGGCCCCATTTTTTCACCCAATTTGAACCCGAGTCGTTGTGTGTAGAAGCTGACCGCGACATCAAAGTCGTCGACGATGTATCTCACGGTGGCCATCTGCAGTTACCTCCTGGCCCACTACCTTTGCTTTATTCTCCTTCTCCGCCTCCGGCGTCACTGCCGAGGAGCTCCGGCGAAGGTCGTGTCGCGCGACGCGCCGTGAGGCTCCCCACGAGACCGGTCAACAGACCTCTGATGAATCCGGCAAACCGACTCATGATTCTCAGCCGCCCAAGGTCATCGAACAACGAGTAAATCACCGGGATCGCGACCAGCGTGAGCACGAGCGAGAGCACCTGGCCGCCGATGATCACCGAGCTCATCGC
>JAHZOA010000104.1 GCA_020028455.1 Armatimonadota bacterium
GATCGATATCCCCTTTGTGTTTGTCAGCCCAGGCGATGAGCGCGCTGACGACATTGCGCAGGGTTCGCCCCAAAGGCGTAAGCGTGTATTCGACGCGCGGAGGCACGACGGGATAGACGGTTCGAGTGATCAGGCCGTCGCGTTCGAGGTTCCTGAGTGTGACCGTGAGCATCCGCTGGCTGATGCCATTGATGCTCCGGCGCAACTCCGTGAAACGTCGCGTGCGATCTGCGAGAAGGGAAATTACGTAGACGGACCACTTGTCGCCCACGCGCTGCAGCACTTCGTGGGCTGTGCACTCCGGGGCTGTGGTCGGGCGCCTGTATGGTCGGCTTGGCATCGCTTCCACGGTTACCTCCACGTAACTCGGGCAAATTGAAGTGCCTTCTTGCGCACCTCCCATGATGACTGATAGTGTGGTCAGTTACAAGAAGGAACCGAGATCGGAGCTAAATGCACGACCGGAGGTGGAGCACATTGATAAAACCCGACACGCTCGTTTCAACCTTGCCCGTACGCGGTGGTGATCGACCTCGTACGTCGGGGCCAATGCCCCATATCCAACTCGACAACCTTGGAGCGCCCGAACTCCAGACCGCGCTGATGGCGCGCTTCTACGCCTTGCCGGATGTCGAGGAGCGCCGCACCCTTGTCTCGGATCCTCGGGCCCGCGCCATGTGGCTCCGGGAGGGGGTTCCCATCGGCACACCCGACGCCTTCCTCGCCGGCCGTGAGTTTGGTCATTTCCATCCTTGGGACCGGAGCATGCACGTTGTCCTGCCCCCGGACGATGCGCTTGCCGCTGTTAAGGCTGGTTGGGCGGAGGTGCACCCTGCTGCAAGGATTGTCGGAATTCCAGAGAATCGGGTGATGATTTACGGGCCGAGAGATGAGGACGAACTTGAAGTCGTCTTTCGCCTCCTCGTCGCGTCATATCGATACGCTGGCGGTCGGTTGGAGATCACGCCCGAACGCTAGCCGAATGTAGAGGAGGACATCATGTTGGAGGAGATTTCGCCCCAACCAGTGGTGGGGGGTTGCTGGTTCTGCGCGTGGGACTGGGCATCATCTTTCCCTTTCACGCGTGGCTTAAGCTCAACCCCACGGGACCGTCGAAGGGTCCCGCCGGCTTTATCGGGTTCTTGAAGCAGTCGGGCGTTCCACTACCGCGGTTGCTCGGTTGGGTCGTCATCCTCCTGGAGAGCGTCGGCGCCGCGCTCCTTATCGTTGGCCTGGGTACCCGAATCGTAGCGCTCGGGCTGGCCATTGACATGCTTGTGGCAATCCTGCTGGTCAAGCGGCGAATGGCAAAGGCCCGCTTCATGGAGCCAAACGGCACAGGGTGGGAGTTCGAATTCGCGTTGATGATCGCTTCAATCACGCTCGTCTTCACGGGCGCGGGCAGCATTGCGTTGGATAGAGTCTTCGGGCTGTAGCGAGCCGCTCCGCGGGTAGGATTCGAACCTCCAACCGTCGCTCGCGGTAGCCGGAGGGTGCGCTTCTAGAGATCCTTCAGCCGGTGGAGATCGCCCGCAATTAGAGCCTCTTTCTTCACCCTACTCCAGCGCTTGAGCTGCCTTTCTCGTCTCATCGCGTCGAGTCTTGTGCTGAATTGTTCAGTGTAGATGAGTTGGAATGAACCATGGTCTCTGATGAATTTTGCTGCTTCTCTTCCCTTGTGGCCTTTCAGACGAGTGGACAGGCTCCTAGTTTGACCAATGTAGAGCCGACCGCGAGAGTTGCGGAGGATGTACACGAAGTAAGGCATCGAGTGGAAAGCCCTTCGACTCGGTCGCTTCGCTCTCTCGCTCAGGGCACTCGACTCGCCCGATCTTTCACGAAGTCAAGATACCTCAGGGGCCGAAGGCCACGAGCGAGCCGCCGATAGGCGGCGAGTCGAGTGGCTCCGCGGGTAGGATTCGAACCTACAACCCTCCGGTTAACAGCCGGACGCTCTACCATTGAGCTACCGCGGAACGTCGCGAGAACTCGGTGCAGCAACCTCATTCTAGAGTTGGCCATCCGTGGTGTCAACGTTACGCAGTGATCACACTCGATCCCGATCTAGTGCGAAACTAAACCCGTCTGGATAATGAGGTCGTGGAATACAATTGCCCCGCGGGACGTAAAAACGTTCAAGATACCTTTAAGAGATGAACGGGATGGATGACCAAGTGCAAGCCAACAAAGCAGTCGTCCGCGAATTTTATGACCTCGCTTTTAATCAGAAGAAGCCTGAAGAGGCGGCCGCAAAGTACATCGGATCGTACTATCGACAGCACAACCCCATGGCCGGAGACGGTCCGGAGTCGTTCATCGCCTATGTTCGGCAATTCGCCAAGGCGTTTCCGTCCTTTCGGGTCGATTTAAAGAGGCAGGTCGCAGAAGGGAACCTCGTGGTTGTGCATAGCTTTTTTGTCCGGCAACCAGGCGATCGCGGCACGGCTGTCATGGATATCTTCCGGCTCGAAAATGGCAAGATCGTCGAACACTGGGATGTGCTCCAGGAGGTTCCCGAATCATCAGCTAACAAGAACACGATGTTCTAGATCACTCTAGGGATCAAACCGACCGGCGAAGTGGGTGTTCATTTCCGGCCGCTTAAGTTCGTAAATCGCAAGACGCTGGCCCCCTACAGTGCTAAATGAAAAGCATGGCCCATGAGGGATCTCAAGCTGCTCGCCTTTGATCCCACGTTTCTTCAATGCCTCAAGTGCCTCTTCAAAGTTATCGATCCGGAAGATCAAGATGGGACGCTCCCCCTCGAGGTGCTCCGCGAGTAGAACTAATGGGCTTTCGCCGAAGCGCACCGCCGCGACCCGCGTGCCAAAGCCTCGAATGCTGAACACCGCTTCACCGCCGAGGACTTTGGTGCAGAAATCCAGTTCTTCCTCGGCGTTCCGGGTCGGCGCATAGATGAAATCGAGACTGCGGAACATGGCCTACCCTCACATTTGGCTGAAAATCGGTACCAGGTACTCATTTTCAGCCAAATCGGTACCAGGTACTCTGTTCTTCACCTAATAGCGGTATCCGGGCTTCTGTGACGACCGGTCGGGAGAAGTCCCACTAGGTTTTTCCCCACTATCCCCGAAACTCTTGAGCGTGTCGGCCCGCACTGAGCTCGTTATCAGGACCGCGATCGTTGTCACGACTGTCCTCGTTCTCCTCGGGCTTGCCCGCCTGCTCATTCAGCTCACTGAGATTGTCCTGACGGTGCTCGTCGCTGCGATCCTCGCCACCGGTGTCTCACCAATAGTGAACGCGCTTGAACAACGGAGATGGACGCGACGCCGTCGGGGCATGCCGAGAACGGCGGCCCTCGGCATCGTCTTTCTCGGGATTGTGGTTGTTCTCGTTGCGCTGACCGGCGCCATTGTCACGCCGCTGGTGATCGAGGCGCAGGGATTTGTCGAAAATCTCCCCGCTAACCTCGCAGGGGTGGAGACATCGCTTCAGGAGCTGCGGGCCCGCTACACGTGGCTTCCGGATCTGGCCGTCTGGGTGCAACGGCTGCCCCAGGAGATCACAAGGCTGGGGGGCTACTTCGCACCGGCAGCGGGTGTGGCGTTTCGATTCCTCGGCGGGATCGCCACTCTCATCACGGTGTTGGTTCTCGCGTTCTATATGCTGGTCGAAGGCCCAGTGATTAAGTCCGGCTTCCTTTCGCTCTTCCCCAGATCCGATCGCCGGCAAGTTGCCGGTACCCTCGAGGAAGTCGGCGCAAAGTTTGGCAGCTGGCTGCGGGGGCAACTCCTGTTGGGGTTAATCATCGGCGTGGCTGCATTCGTTGGGATGATTGCCATCGGTATGCCATACGCTGTGTTGCTGGGCATTGTGGCCGGAGTGACCGAGCTTATCCCGATCATCGGCCCAGTTCTGGGAGCGATTCCCGCGGTGTTCATCGCGCTCGCGCTCTCATTGGCGGGGGTGGAGCCATGGTGGAAACTCATCTTCACTGTCGGCTGGTACACGCTGATTCAGCAGACTGAAGGCAACATTCTTGTGCCGCGCGTTATGAAACACGCTGTTGGACTCTCGCCGCTGCTCACGATCCTGGCGCTCGTGATTGGAGCAAAACTGCTCGGTCTGGTTGGGGCGTTGCTGGCAGTGCCGGTGGCCGCGGCGTTACAGGTGGTTGTGGGATCGATCTTCGAGCGGTTTCGTGCGGAAAGCTAACTACATCTGGTTACTCTTCTCGTTCTTCGATGATCGAGAGGGCCTGCGAGAGCGCGGCGGTGAGAAACGCGGTGGCCTCGTGCTCACAGAGATCTGAGAACCCCCGCCGCTCCAGGAATGACCGCAGCGCAGGGACAAGTTTCGATAGCTTTCGCGACGTGTACGAGAACAGATCCCAGTACGCTTCTTCCGAGGCCGGATCGCCCGGTCCGGCGCGTTCCATCAAGGTTAGATAGCGCGAGTGTAGATCCCGGTACTGGGCGTCTTCGACGTGCGCCTCGCGCAACTTTTCGATCAGCCCCGCGACTTCGCTGTCTTCCAGCGCCTCTTGGGCGAGGAAACTCATGTCCAGCAGGAGCTCACTCAGCTCTTCTGTCGGATGGCCGAGGTAGAGCTCAGCCTGGTGCTGTTCTGGGCCAATCAGGCGGCGTAGTTCTTTCGTGAGCTCGTCGTCGGCCTTCGGGAGACGCGGAGGAGCAGAGCGGCCCTCCCCATCGGCCTGTTCGCGAATTGAAACCCGGGAGAGCGCGTCGCGACCGAAGCGACGCTGGAGGTAGGCTTCGGCATCGGTCGGATCAAGCGCCCGGGTGGAGCGAAAGACTAGCACGTCTCCGGTATACTCGCGGTAGCGCCAGCCGTCTTCGGCAAGTCCTTCGACCCATCGCGCGACCTGCCGGAGCCACGGGCCGTGCGCCGCCGCACCACGCAGCAACGCGGCCACGACCGCTTTGGTGGACCGTCCACGTACCGTGAGCTTTCCGGGCGTGTCGAAGAGACGAATTTCGATCTCAGTGAATGTGTGATTGCGTTTCATGCGCAGAAACTCTTCAATGGTCTTAGTATAACAGGAGAAATTTGCAGTGAGGGGAAATTGTGCGAGGCCGGTGGGGCAAGATAGTTGAGAGCTTAAGATGATCGTCGAGCGAGCCGCGCGCGAAGCGCTGGAAGGCACCGCGCTCGCGCCGTATGCGGTGCGCAGCGCGTCCACGACTCGGCGGTACCACGAGCGGCCGGACTCGTACCGCACCTCGTTCCAGCGCGATCGAGATCGCATCCTCCACTCCTCCGCGTTCCGCCGCCTGCAGCATAAGACGCAGGTCTTTGTCGTGACGGAGGGTGACTTCTATCGCACACGGCTGACGCACACCCTCGAGGTCAGCCAGATTGCGCGCAGCATCGCGTCGGCGCTCGGCGTGAACGTGGACCTCGTGGAGGCCGTGGCATTGGCCCACGATCTGGGACACCCCCCGTTTGGCCACGCCGGCGAGCAGGAACTGCATGCACTAATGGATGGCCACGGTGGATTTGAACATAATGTTCAATCGTTGCGTGTCGTTGATGAATTGGAGATCCGGTATGCAACGTTTCCGGGCCTGAACTTGTGCTGGCACGTGCGCCAAGGAATCGCCACGCACGCGACGATCTATGATGCGCCGCAGGTGCCGGAAGAGTTTGCAGCCGTCCCGTCGGCCTCGCTGGAAGGTCAGATCGTTGATCTGGCAGACATGATCGCCTACAGCACGCATGATCTGGACGACGCGCTCCACATCGGACTCGCGGACGAGCGCGATCTGACGGCGAAGGGAATCGAGCTGTGGATGGATGCGTTGCGACATGCAGAACAGGTCGTGGCCCGTCATGACGTCGTGGAGCGACAGGTGGAGCTGACGCTAGAAGAGGTCCGCGGTGAGGTCCCGCGGCACGCGCTGCCTGCCGGATCGCGGAAACGCGAGGACGTGCGCATCCGCGAAGCCATCCGGCTGATGATCGGGCAGTTGGTCGAGGACGTAATCCAGACGTCAGGCGCGGCGATTGCCCGGCACAAGATCGCGTCAGGCGAGGAGGCAATGCGTCATGGCGAGCGGCTTGTTGCGATGAGCGAAGTGCTGGAAGGCCAGTTGAATCAACTCGCGTTCTATCTCAGGGACGTTGTCTATTATCACCCCGAGAAGCTGCTCATGGAGCAAAAAGCCAGGCGGATTGTACGCGGGCTGTTTGAAGCCTTCGCAGGAGAACCACGGCTGCTGCCGCGGGGCGTGCAGGAGCGCCTCGAGAGCGGCAATACTCACCGGGT
>JAHZOA010000021.1 GCA_020028455.1 Armatimonadota bacterium
AGATCGAGACGACCGAGCATTCTGGAAGAAGGTTCGCTCCTACAGTGCCACGTCCTTGCGGATCATATCGTCGTAGGTTTCGCGCTCCACGACCACGCGGGCCCGGCCGCTGCCCACCAGGACCACCGCCGGGCGAGGAAACCGGTTGTAGTTGCTCGCCATCGAGTACGTGTAGGCACCCGTGGAGAACGTCGCCAGGACATCGCCGGGCTTCACCTCGGGCAATTGCGCGTCCCAGACCAGCACATCGCCTGACTCGCAGCACCGCCCTGCAACGGCCGCCGTTTGCGTTGGCGTTGCTTCGGGACGGGTCGCCATCACGGCCTCATATCGCGCGCCATACAGCGCCGGTCGCGGGTTTTCGAACATTCCACCGTCCACCGATACATATGTGCGGACGCCGGGAATTGCCTTGATGGCTCCCACGGTGTAGAGTGTCACGCCGGCATCTCCAACAATCGACCGGCCCGGCTCGCAGGAGAGAGTCGGTGGACTCAGACGGTGCTCGGCGAGCTTGGCCTTCACCGTGTGGGCGAGCGTCGCGACGTAGCTCTGGATCGACGGGGGCTCGTCCGTGTGCAGATAGCGGATCGCCAGCCCGCCGCCCAGGTTGAGCTCTTCAACTGTGACGTCGAAATCGTCGCGGATCCGGGCCGCAAAATCCATGAGCGCCGTTGCCGACGCTCGAAATGGCTCGAGGTCGAAGACCTGGGAGCCGATGTGCGCGTGCAACCCGCGGAGGCGCATGCGTGGAATTTTGCGGGCTCGATCAACCGCACGGGACGCGGCACCGTCGAAGATTCCGAACCCGAACTTCGAATCGACACCGCCGGTCTGAATCGATTTGTGAGTGTGTGGCTCGATACCAGGGGTGAGGCGCAAGAGAACGTTGGCGTCGACTCCGAGTCGCGCGGTCGCGGCTTCGAGCAGGGTAAGCTCGTACTCGTTGTCGACAATGAAGCGACCGACCCCTACCCGCAGCGCGTAGTCGATCTCGTCGGGTGTCTTATTGTTCCCGTGAAAGTACAGGTCGGCGGACGGGACGGCGGCGCGCAGCGCAGTATAGATCTCCCCACCCGAGGCGACATCCAGGCCCAAGCCTTCCTGGTGAGCAATTTGACACGTGGCCAGAATGCAGCAGGCCTTCGACCCGAAGATGACGCGACCGTTGTCGTACTCCGCCGCCATCGCGGCGGTGTACGCGCGGCAATTCCTGCGCAGCCGGTCCTCATCCAGCACATGGAGCGGGGTTCCGAACTCGCGCACAAGTTCAGCGGCATCGACGCCACCGATTTCGAGATGGCCTGACGTCGAGATTTGGAAGCCAAAAAGGGCCATAAACATGAGTATAGTATCATTGACAAGGTGGGCAGGTGACGTGTAGATGCGAGACGTCGTAATCCTGAGCGCGGCACGGACGCCGGTCGGCCGTTTCGCCGGCGGCCTATCGTCCATTCCCGCGCCGCGCCTCGGCAGCATCGCCATCGCCGAAGCGCTCCGGCGGGCCGGCATCGACAAGTCCGAGGTCGATGAGGTCCTCATGGGCAACGTGCTGAGTGCGGGGCTCGGGCAGGCGCCGGCGCGTCAGGCCACCTTATTCGCCGGACTGCCGACCTCCGTTCCCGCGACCACGATCAACAAGATGTGCGGGTCGGGCCTCAAGACGGTGATGATCGGTGCCCAGGCGATCGCCGCCGGCGACGCGGATATCGTCGTGGCCGGTGGCATGGAGAACATGAGCGCCTCGCCCTACATCCTGCCGGGTGCGCGCACCGGGTATCGCCTGGGTGACGGCAAGATCATCGACACGATGCTGCACGACGGCCTGATTGATGCCTACAAGCAGGTTCACATGGGCAACTGCGCCGAGATGCTCGCGCGCGAGTACAAGATCTCCCGCCAGGAGCAGGACGACTACGCGCGTCTCAGCTACTCCCGCGCCATCGCGGCAATGGACGAAGGATACTTTTCGGATGAGGTTCTGCCCGTGGAAGTCCCGGCCTCCAGCAGGGGCAAAGGCGAGCCGGTAGTCGTCGCCGAGGATGAAGAGCCGCGCCGTGTGGATTTTGACAAGATGGGGAAGCTGCGTCCCGTGTTTGAGGAGAACGGAACCGTCACCGCCGCCAACGCCAGCAGCATCAGCGATGGCGCCGCCACGGTGGTGATCGCTGCGGCAGATGTCGCGAAAGCCCGCGGTTTGCGTCCGCTGGCGCGCATAGTCGGACAGGCGGGTGCGGCCATGGCGCCGGAATGGTTCACGATTGCCCCCGCGCACGCCGTGCAGGCACTGCTGGAGAAAGTCGGTTGGTCGAAAGATCAGGTCGATTTGATCGAGATCAACGAAGCATTCGCCGCGGTCGTCATCGGCGTGTGCAGATATCTGGGTCTGACCTATGACCGGGTCAATGTGCACGGCGGAGCGGTCGCGATGGGCCACCCGATCGGGGCGAGCGGCGCCCGGATTTTGACGACCCTGCTCTATGCTATGCCGCGCTTCGAAGCACGACGCGGTATCGTTGGCATTTGTCTGGCAGGCGGTGAGGCCGTCGCATTGGCAATTGAACGCGTGTAACCATCTCCTAGCTCTTGCGCAATGACCTCTGCAGGGTATCTCACCCTTGCTGTCCTGACCGTCGCCACCGTCGCCTTCGCCAGTGGCCGGTGGCGACCCGACGCCATCGCGGTGCTCGCCCTACTCGCCCTCCTCGTGTCCAACGTCCTCGATCCACGATCGGCCTTTGCAGGCTTCGGCTCGCCCGTCTTGATCGCGGTCGCCGCAGTGTACCTAGTCAGCGCCGGTCTCGAACGGACAGGGGTCGCAACAGCGATCGGCCGGCGTATCCTCCGCATCGCCGGAGCAAATGAGGCCCTTCTGATCCTCGTCTTCGGGGGCGTCGGAGGCGTGCTTTCCGGCGTGATGAACAGCATCGGCGCGATGGCCGTGCTGTTACCCGCGGCAATGGCTGCAGCACGGGAAGCTAGGATCAGTCCCTCCAAATTGTTGCTACCGCTTGCGTTGGGCACACGCCTGGGCGGAAGCCTCACGCTCATCGCCGCACCGACCAACCTGATTGCCGCCGAGACGCTTGATTCCCATGGGCTCCGCCCTTTCGGATTCTTCGAGGTGTCCCCTGTCGGCGTGGCGTTCCTTGTCGCGGGACTGGCCTTCATGGCGGTCCTGGGACGGCGGTGGCTGCCGGCGATCGTACCCGCAGAACACTTGACGCGCAAAGCACTCATGGATATCTACCAGCTGCGAGAACGCCTTTTCGAGATCCGCATCACGCGAGACTCCCCTCTTGCGGGCAAGACGCTGGAGGAGTCTGAGCTCGGCGCGGCAGCGGGCGTAACGGTTCTAAGCATCATGCACGCACGACGTCGCGTGGTGGCTCCTCGCCCGACAGACCGCCTGGAAGCCGGGGACCTCCTGCTTGTGCAGGGCCGTATGGATGAATTGGCAGCGTCGCAAGTGCTGAATGGAGCTGAGGTACGGGAGAAGGACAAGATAGAGGCCGGGGCGCTTGAGTCACCGGAGGTGCGGGTGGCCGAGGTGATGCTTGCGCCGCGGAGCAGCCTTTTCGGGAAGACGTTGCGCGAGGTGGATTTCCGGGAGAAGTACGGCGTGACCGTGCTGGCTATCTGGCGCGAGGGCAGGTCGATGCGGACGAAGTTGGTGGACCTCCCCGTGCAGTTAGGTGACGCCCTCCTGGTGCAGGGCCGCGGCGACCGGATCCGCGTGCTGGGGCGCGATCCCGACTTTCTCGTGCTCGGACCTGAGGAGACGACGCCACTGCGAACTGACCGGCGGGGGTGGGCGATCGCCGCGGTCCTGCTGATGATTGCCCTGAGCATCTGGGGCGTTGAGATCGCTGTGGCGGCACTCATCGCCGCCGCGCTCGTCGTCGGGGCCGGGTGCATCAACGCGGAAGAGATCTACCGGTTCGTTGAGTGGCGGGTGCTCGTCTTCATCGGAGCCATGCTACCCGTGAGCACAGCGCTCAACCTCACAGGGGCCACCGCCCAGATCGTTTCGGGGATCCTGGGCGTCATCGGGAACACCCCGTTTGCGGCGATGGGTGCGCTGCTCGCAATCGGCATCGCCGCTAATCAGGTGATGCCTTCGGTGGCCGCTACGGTCCTGATGGCCCCAATCGCCCTGCAGATCGCAGCCGCGACGGAGAGCAACCCGCACGCCTTCATGATGGCGGTCATCGCGGCCGCGGCGACCACATTCACTCCCATCAGCAACCCGGTGAACCTCCTCGTCATGGGACCCGGCGGCTACCGGATGAAAGACTACGTCCGAATCGGGCTACCTCTGGCAGTGCTGATTGGGATTGTAGCCCTCATCGTCATCCCGCTCATTGCCCGGTAGATTGACCGCGCGCGATATGGCGTGCCGTGGTAATGAAAGCCGTGTGCGCAACCATTCTGTGTGCCGGGCGCACACTCTGCCCCTCGATGTTCCACGGACGCAGCAGGGTCTCACTCGTCTCGATCATTGCGAACGCCCCGTCTCGCCGCAGGGTCTCGACCATCTCGGCGGCCTGCGGGACCGTCGGCACGTAAGAGAGCAGCACGCCTCCCGGGCGCAGCGCTACCGCGGCGTGGGAGACGACGCGCCACGGCTCGGGCACGTCGAGGACAATCCGGTCGAGCGGCTGATCAGGGATGCCTTCGTAGACATCCTGCGCTCGCATCGTCAAGTGGTCCACCGCCCCCAGATAGCGGTCGATGTTCTGTGCCGCCCGCTTTGCGAACTCTTCCCGCACTTCATAGGAGAACACTCGGCCGGCGGGGCCGACCGCGCGCAGCAGTGCCATGCTCAGCGCCCCGGATCCCGTTCCGGCCTCGAGCACCGTGGCGCCTGGAAAGATGTCGGCCGCAAGCAAAATCACACTCAGGTCTTTGGGGTAGATGATCTGGGCGCCGCGAGGCATTTCGAGAACGAACTCCGCGAGTGTCGGCCGGAGCAACAGGAATTTCTCACCGCGCGTGGTCATGACGTAGCGACCTTCGGAGGTACCGAGCAACTCATCGTGGGTGAGTTTGCCACCGCGGAGGTCCGAGACGGCGCCTGGACGGAGGTTGATCATGTAACGCCGGGCTTTACGATCTATGAGAAGAACGGGTTCGCCTTCTCGGAGAGGACCGCTGCGCACTACGCTTTCACGCCGCGAGGTTTTACGTGCTCCTTCACCCAGCGCACGATCGTCTCGAGCGACGCCCCGGGCGTAAAGATTTCGCTGACGCCGGTGGCCTTGAGCACCGAGACATCGTCTTCAGGGATGATCCCGCCGCCGAACACGACGATGTCGTCCCCGCCCTTCTCCCGCAGCAACTCCATGATCCGAGGAAACAAGGTCATGTGCGCTCCGGAGAGGATGGACAGCCCGATCGCGTCGGCGTCCTCCTGAATCGCGGCGCTGGCGATCATCTCCGGCGTCTGGTGCAGACCGGTGTAGATGACCTCAAAGCCGGCGTCGCGCAGCGCCCGCGCCACGACCTTAGCCCCGCGATCATGCCCGTCGAGGCCCGGCTTCGCAACGATGATTCGAATCTTGGAGGTCGCCATCAGATGATCGCCGGTTCTCGATACTCTCCATACACAGCCCGGAACACATCACAGATCTCCCCCATCGTGCCCCCGGCTTTCACGCACTCCAGGACTTTGTACATCGTATTCTCGCCCGCATCGGCCGCCCGCTTGAGATCATCGAGCGCTCGCCGCGCCCGGACCTCGTCGCGCTT
Source organism: Armatimonadota bacterium (assembly GCA_020028455.1). Classification (GTDB taxonomy): domain Bacteria; phylum Sysuimicrobiota; class Sysuimicrobiia; order Sysuimicrobiales; family Kaftiobacteriaceae; genus JACPRY01. Next base: position 5,752 of record JAHZOA010000021.1, read on the forward strand.
CGCTCGGATTCGACGTACGCGCTCGATCTGTCTGCGCTCGACCTCGGGGTCAATGCGCAGAATGGGAATTCGCTGCTCCTCGGGTAGCACGAACTCGTTGACCCCGACGATCGTCTTGTCTTTCCGCTCGAGCTGCTGCTGATAGTGATAGCTGGCCTCGGCGATCTCTCGTTGCGGATAGCCGAGTTCGACCGCCCGCACCATCCCGTCCAGGTCATCGATCTTCTGGATATATGCCTCGGCCCGCTCCTCCATGGTGGTGGTCATCGACTCGACAAAGTACGATCCACCCAGTGGATCGACGGTGTCCGCCACGCCGCTTTCGTGGGCGATGATCTGCTGCGTGCGCAGCGCCACTATCACGGCGTCTTCCGTCGGCAGGGCATACGTTTCGTCCATGGAGTTGGTGTGTAGCGACTGTGTCCCGCCGAGCACCGCCGCAAGCGCCTGAATCGCCACCCGGACGATGTTGTTGAGCGGCTGTTGCGCCGTCAGGGAGACGCCCGCGGTCTGGGTGTGGAAGCGCAGCCACCACGAATGAGGGTTCTTGGCCTTGAACCGATCGCGCATGATCCGGGCCCACAGTCGGCGCGCGGCGCGAAACTTCGCGACTTCCTCAAAGAAATCGTTGTGGCAGTCGAAGAAGAACGAGAGCCTGGGGGCGAACTCGTCGACGTCCAAACCGGCGTCGATCCCCGCCTGCACGTAAGCGACGCCGTCAGCAAGCGTGAACGCCAGCTCCTGCACCGCCGTGGCGCCCGCCTCGCGGATGTGATACCCGCTGATGCTGATCACGTTCCACCGCGGGAGTTCTCGGGTGCCGAACACGAGCATGTCCTGAATCAGCTTCATGCTGGGCCGCGGCGGCACAATCCATTCCTTTTGAGCGATGAATTCCTTCAGCATATCCGTCTGCGTCGTGCCGCCGATCTGCGCGCGAGTAAACCCCATATTTTCTGCCGCGGCGACGTACATCGCCAAGAGGACATTCGCCGGCGCGTTGATCGTCATCGAGGTCGTGACGCGATCCAGCGGGAGATCGCGCAGGAGAATCTCCATGTCCTGCACCGAGTCGATCGCGACACCCTCGCGGCCGACCTCTCCGAGCGCGCGCGGATGGTCGGAGTCGTATCCCATCAAGGTGGGCATGTCGAAGGCCACGGAGAGGCCCGTCTGGCCGTGCTCGAGCAGGTAATGGAACCGGCGGTTGCTGTCTTCGGCCGAACCGAATCCGGCGAACTGCCGCATCGTCCACAACCGGCCGCGGTACATGGTCGGGTGAATCCCGCGCGTGAATGGATACTCTCCGGGCAACCCCAGGCTGCGCTCGAGATCGAAGCCTTTGAGGTCGTCAGGCCCATAGATGCGATTGATCGGAAGATCGGAAAGCGACGTGAACTGCTGTGCCCGCTCAGGCTGGCGTTTCAACGCGTCTTTAAGCGTTGTCGCTTCCCAACGCTGCCGTTCCTGCCTCAACTGCCAGAGTTTCTCCATCCCTTAATCCCTATTCCCGCCTTTCGCTTTCTTCACGGCCTCCGTGAGCTTCGGCAAGATCTCGAAGAGGTCCCCGACGATTCCGAGGTCGGCGAGTTGAAAAATGGGCGCATTCGGATCCTTGTTGATGGCGACGATGTGCTTCGAGCCCGACATGCCTGCCAGATGCTGCGGTGCGCCTGAGATTCCACAGGCCAGATAGACCTGGGGACTCACGGTTTTGCCGGTCTGGCCGATCTCATAATCGTGTGGCACCCATCCTGAATCCACCGGCGGGCGGGATGAACCCACGGCAGCCCCAAGCGCCTTCGCCAACGCGTCCAGCAAGGCAAAATTCTCAGGGCCTCGGAGACCCCTGCCGCCGGAGACGATGACGTCCGCTTCCGTCAGCGGCACCGTCTCCCGCTTGATCGCCTGAACCTCGTGCACCTTCGTGCGGATCTGCTTGGCGTCCAGTGGGATTCGCATCGCACGCACCTCTGCGGTTCGCTTCGGGTCAGCCTGCGGCACCGGGTAGACGGCGGGAAGGACCACCGCGATGCGAATGCCCTCGGACGCATACATGACCGTCCCGATGGCTTTGCGGGTGTACATCGGGCGTGTTGCCACCAGGCTGCTGTTGTCCACCTCCAGGCTGGCGCAGTCGGTCACAATCGCGGCACCGAGCCTAGCGGCCAGGCGAGGCGCGTAGTCACGTCCCTGCGCGGTGGATCCGATCAGCACGAGCGTGGGCTGCTCCTTGCGCAGCGCCTCCCCCACCACCTGGGTCTGCGCATCTGCTGTGTACGGCTCGAGCAGCGGATCCTGGGCGGTGTAGACAATGTCCGCTCCATAGGGACCAAGCGCGCGCGCAACGGCGGAGACGTCCCTGCCCGGGACGAACGCAACCGCTTTCCCTCCCAGCGCTAGCGCCAGCTGGCCGGCGCGTCCCAACAGTTCAAGACTGATCTTCTTGGGTTGACCGCTCTCGTGCTCAACGACGACCCAGACGTCGTTCGCCATATCCTACAACACCTTCGCGTCGTTCTTCAGGAACGCGACGATCTCAGCGACGGCTTTGTCCGCATCCGCTTCGATCACGCGGCCTGCTTGACGTTTGGGTGGCGGCACCAGTTTGGTGAGCCTGGACGACGCAGCTACCTTCTGATCGGTGGACGTTGACGTTTTAATCTCCTTGCGCTTGGCTTTCATGATCCCAGGGAGTGATGGATACCGTGGCTCATTGAGGCTACGCTCGACGGTCAGGAGCGCGGGAAGGGGAACCTCCAGTATCTCGACCCCACCCTCAACTTCTCGGTGCACGAGGGCGGTCGTGGCCGACGCGTCGACCTCGAGATGAGCGATTGCCGTCGCCTGCGGCAGGCCGAGCAGCTCTGCGAGAGCGGGACCGACGATGCTCGCATTGTCATCGGTGCTGAGCTTGCCGCAGATCACCAGGTCGTGGGGCAGCGCCTTGATGGCCGCAGCAAGCACCCGTGCCATTCCCAAGTGGTCGGACTGCTCTAGACCGGGACCGGTAATAAGCATTGCCTCGTCGGCCCCCATGGCCAATCCGGTGCGGAGCGCCTCCTTCGTGCGTTCCGGGCCCGCCGCGATCAAAGTCACGGTGCCCCCGAACTGCTCTTTGAGACGTAAGCCGGCCTCGGTCGCATGCTCATCGTAGTAGTTCATGACAAGATTGAGACCCATCTCGTCGATCCCGCTGCCGTCCGGCTTGATGCGGATCGGGGCTTCGGTGTCTGGAACCTGCTTCACGCACACGACAATGTTCATGAGGCGATGAACCCGGCGAGGGACGGAGCCTCTCCCCGACTGAAACTGATACGGGGACCCCTCAGGCCCCGTCCCTCGCCGGGTTCACCCGCATTTCCACTGGCGAGGCAGACGTGTGCCGTGGGAACTGAACGGGCCAGCGCCGGGGGCTCCGAGGCTAGAGGGGTCCCCGTGGTAGTCGTAGTTCGGGGAGAGGCCTCGGAGCCCCCGAAAGCTGGCCCCTCTGTGAATCGCCGCTGAGCATTCACTGCACTCGCTCCATCACGTTCCTCGCAATGACGAGGCGCTGAATCTCGGATGTGCCTTCGTAAATCTCGGTGATCTTGGCATCTCGGAAATAGCGCTCAACGGCATAGTCCTGGATGTACCCATATCCTCCATGGATCTGCACGGCCTTGTGTGAAGCCCACATGGCGGTCTCTGACGCGAACAGCTTGGCCATGGACGCTTCCTTCGTGTAGCGCTGTCCCTGCTGCCTCAAGTACGCAGCGCGATAGGCGAGGAGCCGCGATGCCTCGATGCGGGTGGCCATGTCGGCGAGCATCCACTGGATCGCCTGAAACTCGGCAATCGGCCGGCCGAACTGCTGGCGCTCTGAGGCATAGGCAATCGAGTCCTCTAGGGCTGCGCGGGCAATGCCGATCGCCTGCGCGGCGATACCCAACCGACCACCATCGAGCGTCGACAGCGCGATTTTGCCTCCTGCGCCGAGGTCCCCGAGCACATTATCCGCAGGCACACGGCAGTCGTCGAGCACGATCTCAGAGGTGGATGAACACTTGATGCCAAGCTTTTTCTCGATCTTACCGACCGCGATCCCTGGGAACGATTTCTCCACGATGAAGGCCGAAATACCGCGGGCGCCCTCTTGACCTGTCCGCGCGTAGACGATACACGTGTCGGCCTCTACCCCGCTGCTGACAAAGGCTTTCGTGCCGCGCAGCACCCATTCGTCGCCATCGCGCCGTGCCGTTGTCGATAGAGACATCGCATCCGAACCCGCGGACGGTTCGGTGAGGCAGTAACACCCGAGTCGCGTGCCGTCGCACAGACCGGGGAGATATCTTTGCCTCTGTGCTTGCGTCCCGTAGCGTAGAATCGGGTCGGCGACGAGCGAGTTGCTCACGGTGATGATGGTCTGTACCCCGGCCGACGCGCGCGCCAGTTCTTCATGCGCCACGACGTAGGCAATCGCGTCCATGCCGGCGCCGCCATACCGCTCGGGGACGACCATGCCCATGAGACCAAGGGCGGCGGCCTTCTTGATGATCTCCTGCGGGAATGTTTCGGTGTGATCCAGCTCGGCGGCAACGGGGAGAATTTCTTTCGACGCGAACTCCCGCACCATCGACTGGACCATGCGGTGTTCTTCGGTGAGTTGAAAATCCATGCGCTCATGCGAAATTCTGCGCCAGGGAAGGAGTCACCTCTGGAGCAGTCAAATCACCACACGCCACGGCTTTTCTTCCGGGAGTTCATCATGAGTGAACGTGTTGCGATCGTGGGCGTTGGTGCCGTCGTTCCACGCCCGCAGTCTCGTGACGCGTCCCATCGGGAGATGATCTTTGACGCTGCCACACGAGCCTACGCGGACGCCGAGATCACACATCACGAGATCGACAGTTTCATCAGCGTCGCGGAGGATATCCACGAAGGGACCAGCATCACTGACGAGTACGTGCCCGATCAACTCGGGGCGGTGCTGAAGCCGGTCCAAACGATCGCGGGGGACGGCATGCAGGGCGTGGCGGTGGCCTTCGCGCTCATTCGCTCGGGCATCGCTGATCTAGTTGTGGTTGAGGCGCATTGCAAGCCTTCGAACATTCTGCGGCATGGCGATGTGCTGGAAATGGCGCTCGACCCCGTTTACGAGCGTCCGCTGCGCGTGCATCCGCACTACATCGCAGGACTGGAAATGCGCCGCTACCTGCACGACACGGGCACCACTGAGGACGCGGTGGCCTCGGTCGTCAACAAGAATCGGCGGCAGGCGCTCGCGAATCCCGCCGCGCCGTATGGCGGCAACGTCAGCACGTCAGACGTTCTCGCGTCGCCGCCGGTGTGCGAGCCCTTGCGCAGCCTCGAAGTCAGTTCGTACGCGGACGGGGCGGTCGTCCTTGCCCTGGCGTCAGAAGAACGCGCGCGGCGCTGTCCGAAACCGGTCTGGATCCGAGGCATCGGCTGGGCGTCCGATAGCCCCTGGCTGGCGAGGCGTGAGTGGTCCGACGCTGTTTATGCCTCGCTCGCCTCCGGGATGGCATATCAGATGGCCGGCATCGCCACACCCACGGAGGAGATCGGCTTTGCCGAGATCGACGACACGTACGCGTACAAAGAGCTGCAGCACCTTGAAGCTGCAGGCCTCGCGCCTCGGGGACGCGCCGGAGCCTTGACAGTCGCCGGCGAGACTCGGCGGGAGGGTCGATTACCAGTGAACTCCTCGGGCGGCAGCCTTGGGATGGGATACTGCTTTGACGCGTCGGCGCTGTACCGGATCGCGGAGGTAACGCGCCAGATGCGCGGTGAAGCGGGCCGCGCGCAGATTGCAAATCCAGGATCAGGACTCGTCATCTCCTGGCGCGGCGTGCCCACGCAAACAGGCGGCGCCCTCGTGCTTGGTAGTCACTAGATGAAACGCAAACCTCAGCGTCGTGTCGCCGTCATCGGGGCGGGCATGAGTCTGTTCATGCGCCGGGCCCTCGAGACGGGTAAGGAGCTCTCCTACTACGCCGCGTCCCAGGCGCTGGAAACCGCCGGCGTGCGCTTGAAAGAGATCCAGGCGGTGGTGATGGCGACCGCACCCGATGCGTTTGACGGCGTGCACATGAAGGGTGAGTGGCTCCTCGACGGTGCAGGCGGTGTGCGCAAACCCTATCTTCGCGCCTACGTCGGCGGAGGCTCGGGTGTGTTCAGCATCATCAGTGGATGGACACTTGTGGCATCGGGTCTCTTTGATCTCGTCCTCGTCGTGGCGGAAGAGAAGATGAGCAGCTGCCAGCCACACCCGCAGGGTGCATTTCTTACCATCTTTGATCACACGATCGAGCGCCCGCTCGGTCCCAATCTCTTGTGGATCTTCTCGCTGGAGCAGCACCGGTACATGGCCACGTATGGCATTCGGAATGAAGACATCGCGCTGGTCTCGGTCAAAAACAAGCGAAACGCGCTCGATCATCCCGTTGCACAGGTGGCGGCTTCGCTCACCGTGAAGGACGTGCTGGCCAGTGAAGTCGTCGCCTGGCCGGTGCACCGCCTCATGGTCAGCCCGATCAGTGATGGCGCCGCAGCCATCGTCCTGGCTTCAGAGGATGTCGCCCGGCGTCTCAGCGACAAACCGATATGGGTGCAGGGCGTGGGCTGGTCACTCGACACATCATACTGGGGGAATCGGGACCTCGCCTATCCGCGCTACGTCGAGCGCGCGGCACGGATGGCGTATGAGATGGCCGGCATCAGCGAACCGCGCCGGCAGATTCACGTCGCGGAACCCTACGATCCATTTGCATATAAGGAACTCCACCACCTCGAGGGTCTGCAGCTTTCAGACAAAGGAAAAGCGCCGGAAGATCTTGCACGTGGCCGGTTTGAACGCACGGGCGAACTGCCCACGTGTCCGTCCGGGGGCCTGATGGGCGTCGGGAACCCGATCGCCGCCGCTGGGCTCATGAAGCTATGCGAACTGTTCTGGCAGTTGCGCGGCGAAGCGGGCGCGCGTCAGGTCCCGGGGAATCCGGAGCGCGGGCTCGCACAGGCGTGGGGAGATCTCATGCAGGTCGGTACCGTCGCCATCCTCGGAGTAAACTAGTGGCAAATTTCACGCGCCCGGCCCGTTCGATCGACGCACCGCCTCGCTTGCCGCTGCGCGGCTCACCGTTGAGCGATGAACAATTCCGCCGCGAGGTCAGCACGACGCCATGGACTCCGATGCTGGAGTACGGGTGGGATGCCGGTGTTGCTATCAGTAGGTTCCTGGACGGCTTGAAAGCCGGCAAGATCCTGGGGGTACGGTGCAATGTCTGCGGACGGACCGTCACGCCGCCGCGCGCCTTCTGCGAGCTCGACTTCAAGCCCATTGACGCGTGGGTCGAGCTCCCCGATACCGGGACGATCAACACCTACTCGATCTGCTATATCACCTGGGACATGAAACCACTTCGGAAGCCACAGATTCCTGCCGTGATCGAGATCGACGGCACGACGCCGCGGGCTGGTTTTCTCCATTTGATCGGCGGCGTCAAGGGATCGTCGGTGGAGTCAATCCGGAAGCAGCTCCGTGTGGGCATGCCGGTTCGCGCAGTCTGGAGAAAGCCGGATCAACGCGAGGGCGCTATCACGGATATCCTGCATTTTGAGCCGGTGCGGGGTCGCCGGCGATGAGGCCCGCAAGCGACCAAGCACCCACGGTTCCCACTGTGCTCAGCGCACTGGATCAGGTGGAGCCGCGCGTGTGGAAGGGCGCGATGCCGGTGCAGTTTCTCTACACAGCCGGCGCGGCGGGAGAGCGCTTCTTCCAGACGCTCAAGCGCAAAGGCGTGTTCGTGGTGACGCGCTGTGAGGAATGTCGTCTGACGTACTTGCCACCGCGGATCTACTGCGAACGGTGCTTTGCCGATCTTTCGGAAACCTGGCGGGAGGTGGCGCCTGTAGGCAAGGTGCATACGCACACGCTCGTCCACGTCGACCGACAAGGACGGAATGCGGCCTCCCCTACCCTCGTGGCCTTCGTTCGGATTGACGGCACCGACGGCGGCCTTGTGACACGGCTCTTGGAGATTGCTCCAGCAGATGTGCGCATTGACATGCCCGTCGAACTCGTGCTCGCGCCAAAGCGAAGACGCCGGGGCACACTCGACGACATCATAGGGTTCCGTAATCGGAGGTGACGAGCATGGAAGAAGGCTGGTCTCGGATCGTCGGCATCAAAGATCTCATGGAGAAGGCCGGACTCGACCCCAACAACAAAGAGGATTTCAACCGTACCGTGAACTGGCTGCGATCAAGGAAGATTCCTTTCGCCTCGATCGGCAAAGCCGTCCGCGGCCGCCAGCGCGGTATCCTCGTGCTCGCCGACCACATCGAAGCGGCGATCAAGAAAGGCCGCGGGGGAGAGTAAGGACTTTGGCATGAGAAGTGGCCAGCTTTCGTGGGCCCCGAGGCCTCGTCCCTCCCCCCGGGTCACCGGTGGCTTACTTTCCTTCGGAGTAGTCGTAGAAGCCGCGGCCGCTCTTACGGCCGTGGAGTCCCGCCAACACCATCTGCTTCATGAGCGGCGGCGCGGCGTAGCGGGTGTCCTTGAACTCTTGAAACATGGCCTCGGCAATAAAGTAGGTCGTGTCGATCCCCACGTAGTCCAGCAGTGTCAGCGGACCCATCGGGTGCGCGAGTCCTAACACGATTGCAGTATCAATATCCTCCTTGGTCGCGATTCCGAGCTCGAGCGCACGCACGGAGTCGAGCAGGTAGGGTATGAGCAGAAGATTGACGATGAATCCTGGGCTGTCTTTGCAAACAACCACCGTCTTCCCGAGAGACGTAGCGAAGCGGCGGCCGGTCTTCATCGTGTCTTCCGAGGTCTGCAGCCCGCGAATCAGTTCGACCAGCTTCATGACCGGGACCGGGTTGAAGAAGTGAATACCCAGGAAGCGCTCGCGCCGTTTCGTCACAGACGCCATTTCTGTAATCGACAGCGACGACGTGTTGCTCGCGAAGATCGTCTCCGGTGGGCAGACATCGTCGAGCGTGCGGTACACTTCCTTCTTCAGGTGCATATTCTCGACAACGGCTTCAATGATGAGGTCAGATGAGGCGAGATCACTCAGGTTCGTGGTCCCGCGGATCCTCTTGCGCGCGGCAGCCGCGTCGGCCTCGGCCAGTTTCCCTCGCTGCACTCCCCGCTGCATCGAGGTTTCCAGGCGGGACAGGCCTCTCTTCAGCAAATCATCGTCCACCTCGCTGACCACCACCTGATAGCCGCCAAGCGCGCAGACCTCGACGATCCCCGCTCCCATGAGGCCACAGCCTACCACACCCACGCGCTTAATCTCCATTGCTTCCCCCTTCATCCACACCGCGCGCCGCCGGTTCCTCGCCACGTCGCTCGAGCTCCACGGTAGCCCGCTGGACGTCCTCCTCGCTGAGGATGGCGACCTGATCGTACGGTTCGCGCGAGATCTCTTTGAGCGCTTCCTGGAGACGCTCCCAGTGCCCGCGGATCACCGGGCGACCGACCCGCCGCTGCCGCGTTTCATCCTGCTTCACGCTGGTCGTTTCACTGACGTCGAACACGATCAAAATGACCGGAACACCCGCCCGGCGGCCCAACTGCCTCAACTCGCGGCGCGCATCGGCGCCCAGCGCGGTGCTGTCGGCGACGGCCAGCCTGCGGTTTCGCAATCGGGCGGCGATGATCTGGTGGAAGAGATCGAACGCGTCACGAGACACTGCGAGGTTCGACTCGTCATCACCAATCATCGCCCGGCACCGATCAGATGAGACGATGGCCGTTTCGGAAAAATGTTTCCGCGCGAAGGTACTCTTGCCGCTTCCCGCCGGTCCGCAGAGCATCACCAGCGAGGGATGAGGAATTGATATTCGCATCTACGTGATGACCTCGTGAATCAGCGGCCGCGTTCGTGGTGTCGTACGCCCGATCGTATATGCCGCCTGGACCAACGCCAGTGCCTGGTCCGCTCCACCCGTATCTCCGGCATGGATCTGCGCAAGCGTATCTCCCTTGGCCACGCTCTCGCGGACTTTCTTTTTGAGCACGATGCCGACGGCGGGATCGATGGTGTCCTCCTTCTTCGCCCGGCCCGCGCCCAGCCTCATCGCCGCGAGCCCGATGCGCTCGGCGTCGATCGCGGTCACGACTCCCGCGGAGGAGGCGGGCACTGGAACAGACACCGGTGCCTGGGGAAGACGCGTGGGATCATCGACGCAGGCCGGATCCCCGCGCTGCGCACGTATCATCTCCTTGAACTTGTTCAGCGCCCGGCCGTCTGACAGCAGCCGCTCAAGAATGGCACCGGCATCCTCCTGGGACTTCGTGACTCGCGCCAGCACCAGCATCTGGGTGCCGAGCGCGATGCAGAGTTCCCGCAGGTCATCCGGTCCTTCGCCCGCCAGCGTTTCGATCGCTTCGCGCACCTCCAGGGCATTACCGACAGCGTAACCAAGCGGCTGATCCATATCGCTGATCAGCGCAACAGTGCGGCGGCCGGCGGTGTTGCCAATGACCACCATGGTCTTCGCGAGATCGCGCGAACCGTCCAATGATTTCATGAAGGCGCCGCTCCCCGTCTTCACGTCTAGCACGATCCCGTCACTGCCCGCCGCGATCTTCTTGCTCATCACGCTGGCGGCGATCAAGGGAATGCTGTCCACGGTCGCCGTGACGTCACGCAGCGCATAGAGCTTCTTGTCGGCGGGCACGAGATCGGCGGTCTGCCCGGCGATGGCGCAGCCAATCCGGTTGACCTGGCTGACAAACGCCTCCGCCGATAATTCCGTGGTGAAACCTGGAATCGACTCGAGCTTGTCGAGGGTGCCGCCGGTATGCCCTAATCCCCGGCCGGATAGTTTCGCGACGGGCGCCCCCGCCGCGGCCACGAGCGGGATGAGCGCGAGCGAGGTCTTGTCCCCCACCCCGCCCGTGCTGTGTTTGTCGACCTTCGTGCCACGGATCGCGCTCAGATCAAGTGTCTCGCCCGACCGCACCATGGCCGATGTCAGCGCCGCCGTCTCTTCCGCGGTCATACCGCGAAAGTACACGGCCATGAGGAACGCGCTCACCTGATAGTCGGGGACCGTCCCGGAGACAAAACCCTGCACCAGCCAGTCAATTTCATCAGCGGAAAGTTCACCGCCGTCGCGCTTCTTTTGGATGAGTTCGTACGCGCGCACCGACTAGACGTTCATCTCCCTCACAATCCGCTTCACTAGCTTTATGAACCTCGGCTCTACTTCTTTCGCCACCGCGATGACCTCTTCGTGGGTGACCTGCTGCACCTGTTCACCTGTGGCCATATCCGTGATCGCCGTGATACCGAGCACGCGCATGCCCAGGTGCCTGGCCGCAATCACCTCGGGCACAGTGGACATCCCCACGGCGTCGGCCCCCCACCCTCTGAGCATCCGCAGCTCGGCGAGGGTCTCATAACTCGGGCCGGACACGCCGACATACACGCCCTTGCGAATGACCGCGCCGTCGGCCTCCGCTGAACGCTCGGCCAACGCGATGAATTCCGGATCGTAGGGCTGCGACATGTCCGGGAAACGGGGGCCGAGGTCCGGGTCGTTCGGACCGATCAGGGGGTTTGTGCCGAAAAAATTGATGTGGTCGGCAATGATCATGAGATCGCCCCGGTGCCACTGCCGGTTGATCCCACCGGCCGCATTGCTGACTATCAGCGCCTCTGCACCGAGGGCGTGCATCACACGGATCGGGAAGACGACTTGTTGCATCGTATATCCCTCGTAGAAGTGCACGCGGCCGGCCATCGCGACGACCGCTTTGCCTTCGAGCCGGCCGACGACAAGCTGACCGCTGTGGCCTTCCACTGTTGATGGCGGAAAATTGGGGATCTCCGCGTAAGGAAGGGTGGCCTCAGCCTCAATCTCATAAGCCAGGGCGCCCAGCCCAGACCCAAGGATCAGCGCGATCTTCGGCTTGATCTTCGTGCGCTGTCTGACAAACGAGCTCGCCTGTTTGATCTCCAGTGTCATTGTCTCGTCCCTACCCCGAGCAACAAATTGAGCACGCTTTCCCCGGGTCCGGTCCACACCACCCCAAGCGCTTCAGCGACCGTCGCACCCACGTCAGCGAACGTGCGGCGAGTTCCGAGGTCAACTCCGCCCCGTACGCCCGGACCCGCGATGAGCAGCGGCACATACTCTCTGGAGTGATCGGTACTGGGAGTGGTCGGATCGTTGCCGTGGTCGGCCGTGACCATCAGGAGATCCTTCGGCCTGAGTGCCTCCAGGATGGCCGGAAGCTTCGCATCGATAGATGTAAGATCTGCTGCGTACCCATGTGGATCATTGCGGTGACCAAATTTGGTGTCCAGGTCTACAAGGTTCGCGAAAATGATTCCCTCGCGTGTCTCGTCCATGGCCTGCACGGTTTGTGTGATGCCGTCAAGATCGTCGTGGGTGTGAACGCTCCGGGTAATACCGCGCCCTGCAAACAAATCCGGGATCTTTCCGACTCCCACCACGGTGAGGCCTGCCTGGACCGCGTCATCAAGCAACGTAGGCGTCGGAGGCGGCAGCGAGAAGTCGCGGCGGCGGTCGGTTCGCTTGAACGCGCCCGGCGCCCCCACGAAGGGCCTGGCGATCACCCTGCTCACGGAGTGCTCGCCTGTTAAAATCCGACGCGCGATCTCGCACATCTCATACAGTCGGGGGACCGGGATCACATCCTCGTGGGCCGCGATCTGGAACACGCTGTCGGCCGAGGTGTAGACGATGGGACGCTGCGTCCGCAGATGCTCTGGTCCGAGCTGCTGAATGATTTCGGTGCCGGATGCCGCGTAGTTGCCGAGGACCTTCGTTCCGATCTCGCGCTCGAATGGTTCGATGAGGTCACGGGGAAAACCATTGGGATAAGTCGGGAAGGGTCGTTCCAGGATGATCCCCATGAGTTCCCAGTGTCCGGTAGTGCTATCTTTGCCGGCTGAGCGCTCTGTGAGCTTGCCGAATGCGCCGGCGGGATGGGTGACAGGCACTACGCCTCGAATCGGCACAATTCGGCCAAGACCTAAGGACTCCAGTGTGGGCAGGTGCAGCCCACCCACGGCCTCTGCCGTATGCGGGATCGTGCTGCTGCCTTCGTCCCCATAGGCGCCAGCATCAGGTAATTCGCCTACTCCGGCGCTGTCCAGCACGATGATGATGGCCCGCGTGAACGCGCTCACCCTTCGTGATTCGCGGCCTACTGCTTTCTGCCTACTGCCTTCGTCTTTGGGCGGGAAACGATGCGCATCCCCTCGCGGGGATGGGCTTGCCGGTAGACCTCCCTCAGGCGATCACGGGTGACGTGAGTGTAGACTTGCGTGGTGCTGATCGATGCATGCCCGAGCATTTCCTGGACCGCGCGCAGATCGGCTCCCCCTTCGAGCAGATGCGTCGCAAACGAATGCCTGAGCACGTGCGGCGTCAGCGGCCTCGCAATTCCGGCCTGCCGGGCGTACGCCCTCATGAATTTCCAACAGGCCTGCCTGGTGAGTCTGCCGCCGCGACGGTTCACGAACAGCGCCTGGGTTCCGCGCCCTCTCGAAGAGAGGACAGGACGTGCGTGCAGGAGGTACGACCGAAGGGCCTGGATCGCCTTTGTCCCGATGGGAACGAGGCGTTCCTTATCGCCTTTCCCAATCGTCCGTACGACCTCATGGGCCAGGTCCACGTCGCCCAGATTGAGATTGATGAGCTCGGAGACGCGCAGTCCGCTGGCGTACATCAGCTCGAGCATCGCGCGGTCACGATTCCCTCGCGGGATCAGGGGATCCGGCGTCGCGAGGAGCCGGTCGACCTCGCCGATGGTGAGGACGTTTGGTAACCGCGCCGGGAGTTTCGGGGGCGCCAGATCAAGCGTGGGGTCGTGTTCCAGTTCTTCCTCGCGCAGGAGAAACCGATAGAACGCCCGGATCGCCGCCGCCCGGCGCTTGATCGTCGCCGGGGCGCGGCCATGCCGGCGCAGCGACAGGAGATACACGGTAAGGGCCGCGCGATCGACATCCGATGGTGTCTTGATCCCGCGCGAGGCCATGAACTGCGCGAACTCGACAAGATCGTGGCGGTACGCATCCGCGCTTGCGCGGGCCAGCCCCGCTTCGGCAAGCGCGTACGCCAGGAACGCTTCAATGTGCGCGCCGTACGGCGGG
>JAHZOA010000105.1 GCA_020028455.1 Armatimonadota bacterium
GCCGGACACCTGGTACACATGCCGGCTCACATCTACATGCGCCTGGGAAAATACCACGAAGCAGCTGAACGCAACACCCACGCCTCCTCAGTGGACCAGGAATACCTGAGCCACCGCCGGCTCACCGGGATCTATCCGACCAGCTACGCTCTGCACAACATCCATTTCCTCTGGGCGGCCTCGGCGATGGAAGGACGGAGCGCGGAGGCGATCCGCGCTGCGCGCGAGTTAGTGACCAAGCTGCCGCTGGATGAGGTGACCAAGGAGCCTTCCTGGGAGAGCTACGCGCCGACGCCGTTCCTCGCGCTCGCGCGCTTTGGACGGTGGGAGGCGGTCTTGCAGGAGCCTCCACCACCGTCCGAGCTCCAGTACACCAGGGCCATGTGGCACTACGCCCGCGGGCTCGCATGTGCCGCGACGGGACGGTTCGACCGGGCGGAGGCCGAGCGGGCAAGTCTCGCGGCGCTTGCGGAGACCGTGCGGAAGGACAGGATCCTTGGCCTGAATTCGGCTTCCGCGCTGCTGCAGATCGCAGAAACGGTGCTGGCGGGCGAAGTGGCGGCGAGGCGGGCGCAGTACATGAAGGCGATCAGACATTTGGAAGAGGCGGTGCGCCTGCAGGACGCGTTGCGGTACAACGAGCCACCGGACTGGTACTATCCAGTACGCCACTCCTTAGGTGCGGTGCTCCTCTCCGCCGGTCGCGCGGCCCAAGCGGAGGCGGTCTACCGAGAGGATCTCAAGCGGAATCCTGAAAACGGCTGGGCCCTTTTCGGGCTTGCGCAGAGCCTGCGCGCGCAGAAGAAAATCGAGGAGGCCGCCGCCGTGGAGAAGCGATTCCGGAAGGCCTGGTCGCGCGCCGATGTCACGCTCACGGCCTCGCGGTTCTAGCCGTTGGGCGGTCAGGTCTCGGTCAGGCGACCCGACCCAGGGACGAGAGAAGGATGGAGGGAATTATGGAGGCAGTGGTGAGCCGGGCTATCTTCATTGCAGGAGTGGCGGCCATCGTCGCCGCGGGGTCGGCCCTGGCCGCCACGATGGACCAGAAGTCAGCGAGCGGCATCGAGCAGGCGAAGCGCGCCACCGTCGGCATTCTGCAACCTGGCGAGGACGCTCAAAGCCCCGGGAGCAAGGCCCATTTCACGATGCGAGGCACCGGCGTCCATCTGCGGGACGGGTACATTCTCACCGCCCAGCACGTGGTCGAGCGAGACGAGGAGGGGAAGACAGTTCTCCCCAAGCAGATCACGATCATGACCACTGAGCTCGAGGAAGCAGTGGCGACTTTGACCGGCGGGAATGCTTTTCTGGACATCGCGGTGTATCGGGTGAGTGCAGACATCGCGTCACGACTGTCAACGGCATCCTTCGCCGAAACGGAGCCCGTGTCGGGCGATGAGGTCTTTACGGTGGGGTATCCGCTCGGATGGGGGCCGGCGATCGGTTTCGGCCGCGTCGGCAACCCGAACACCTTCTTGCCGACCGTGGAAACCAGACTGGTGCAACTCGATCTGTCCGCCTGCAGCGGGAGTTCGGGCGGCGGGCTCTTTAACACCAAGTCCGAGCTGGTCGGACTCATGCACGCCGTGATCCAGACCGAGACTGTTCAAGGGGAGCAACGCTGCAGTCGGTTCGGGTTCGCCGTGCCAGGCGCGTTGATCCAACGCGTGGCTACTGCCCTTACCCAGGGGGCGCAGCCGAGCTTTTCGAAGTTGGGGATCGGCCTCGCTCCGGTCAGGATGGGGACGAAGTGGCGCGTGTCCGTCTCGGAAGCGACAGGCCCGGCTCGGGAAGGGGGACTGCAAAAGGGAGATATCCTCCTCTCGATCGAGAATACGGAGATTACCGACGCCGCGCAGTTGAAAAACTACCTGATCGAGCGGACGCTGCCGGGCCAACGGGTCGCGGTCCGAGTGCTCCGCGGGCAACGCGAGCACGTTCTCCACGTGACGCTGGGGACGTCGTGATCGGGCGGTTTTCGACGGGCCTTCTCACTGGTGTCAGTTCAGGTGCGAAACGTCAGGGCTCAATCGTCTCATTTTCTCCCAGCCTCGGCGACCGGCTGGTAATCTCGTGGCAGGCGAAACATAAAATCCGAGACAGTCGTGAGTCTCACGTCGGTGTACTCGGTGAGCCAGTCATGGTCTTTGCTGGCCAGTCTCAGCGTAAACCCCAGATCCATCGCCAGCCACTGATAGTACACCTCGGTGTTTCCGCTGACGGTCTCCACCGTCACCCGATACACGGTAGTGGGATGTCCGTTGAGGAGTTCTCTGCCGATTTCCTGGCGGGCGACCTCACGATCCAGTTGCTCGCTGACCCTCGGCGCATATTCCTTGTCATAGGCAACGGTCTTGAATTGCTTGATCCGGGCCATCAGCAGCCAGGTGAGTCCTTTATCTTTTCGCACAATGATCGCGTTGACCGCTCCCCCGTCATGGTGCTCCACGCGCCACATCTCGTCCCGATAGTAGATGCTGGCTGTCCGGCTTTGGCCATCGACGCGTGTGGTCCGCTCAGCCGTAAACTCCAGGGCCCAGGTGGTTCCCTGGCCCCCAAGACAGAGCGCGGCACCCACAAAGATCGCTTTGAGCGCCCACCTGTTCATCGCCTTTGCCCCCTGGGGATAAACTGAACGTCGCATGCGTTCGCCTTCTCTGTCTTAATGAAAAGTGTAGCACCCGCCCTGGGGAGTGGCTGTCGCATAAAGGGCCGGCCTGATCGTCTGTGCTATGTCTGTGACAGATCACCTGAATCCGTGTGGCTGGCCTAGAGAGACGGTCTCAGCGGTTCGTCGGGAAAGGGAGAGGGAGGGGCCCGGAGTCTTTATGCGATATCAGCCGGCAGACAGTACGACTCGAGGATTTGAAAATATTCCCACCATGCCGGATGGACTCGCGATCACTCGAGGGAGAATTCAGCCCACAGGAAGGTGTGATCAGAAGCCTCTTTGGCTCTCCGCGGCTCGATGTCCACTTCAGCCCTGGTGCACTTGGTCGCCAGCGGCGGGGTTGCCAGGATGTGGTCGATCCGCCAGCCTTTATTGGCGTCAAGCGAGCTCGGCCTGCGGTAGTCAAAGAACGTGAATTGCTGGACGTCCGGATGGAGCCTTCGAAACACGTCCACGAAGCCCCAGGATACGGTGTTCTTGTACGCCCGGCGCGCGTCCTCATGGAAGCAGACATGTTTGAGATGCTTCTCCGGGCTGTGCACGTCAATCGGCTCGGGCGCCACGTTCATGTCCCCGCACCAGATCGCCGGCCTGTCGCGTGAGAGATGCCGTTCAAAATAGCGCCGCAATCGATGAAACCATGCCAGCTTGTAGGCGTACTTCGGAGAGTCCAGCTCAAAGCCCTGCGGGATATACGTATTGATGATCGGAATCCCGCGAATGACGACCCGGATGAGGCGAGACTCGTCACGCTCCTTCCCTCCGCCGAACCCGTAGGAGATCTCTTCCGGCTCCGTTCGACTCAACACGGCGACGCCGTTATAGGACTTCTCACCCTTGAATGTCGCGTGGTAGCCGGTGGCGGTCAAGTCGAGCAGAGGGAAGTCTTTGTCCTGCGCTTTCGTCTCTTGCAGGCAGAGCACGTCGGGTTGCCGGCGCTCAAGCCAATCCAGGACAATCGGGAGGCGCTTGCGGATGGAATTCACATTGAACGTAGCGATCTTCATCGCGCCTATCCCAAAGCCGGATGGCTTGGCGGACCCCAATTGCGCGCGTCACCACCCGTTGCATTTCAAAGCCGCAACGGGCACCCGGCACACTCTCCCTTCCCCCATCTTGGGTGCGGCGGCCAGGCTGCCTCCTGTGCTCGCGCGTCGCGACCCGTTGCAACGGAAGCGCAACGGGTCCCCCGGCACTCCATCCACCTTCTCTCAAAACCCGGTGGCGTGGCTGACCCCAATTGCGCGCGTCGAGCGAGCACTCTATCCTGCAGGGCCGCTACTAACAATCCTGAGTGCGCGCTCCGCGAGCAGGCGGGTCAGCCAAGCCACCCGGCTCCCCCCGTTCTTGAGTGCGCGACGCGCGAGCTTAGACCCGTTGCACTCCCAGAGCAACGGGTACCCCGGAGCCTGGCTGGCGCGCCCCCTCCTCACCACTCGGCTCCGAGACGGTCCACGATCACGCGATGCACGATCGCGTTGGGCCCGAGCGAGGCCAAGTAGACCGCCGTCTCGGCGACGTCGTACGGGCTGATTTGCCCGCTGCGGTCGATCTCCTCCGGCGAGGCGTCCACCAGCTCATCGGCCACGCCGCCGGGACAGATGGCGCACACCTTGATCTTGTGCGGCCGCCCTTCGTCGGCGAGGGCCTTGGTCAAGGCCATGATGCCATGCTTGGAGGCGCTGTAGGTGCCGGTTCCGGCCCAGGCATCCACGCCCGTCACACTGGACATGTTCAGGATAATACCGCCACCGTTGGCCTTCATCTGACGGAATCCGGCTCGGCAGCAGAAGAAGGTCCCGCGCAGGTTGGTGTTCATCACCCGATCGAAGGTCTCGACGCTGGTCTCGGCCAGGTGGCTCCCGCCGCCGATGCCGGCATTGTTGACCAGAATGTCCACGCGTCCGAACCGTCGCGCGGTTTCCTCGATCAACCGCTCCACCTGGGCTTCGTCGGTCACATCCGTCGGCACGGCCACCGCACCGCCGCCTCGCTCCCGGATCTGCGCTGCGACCTGCTCGCAGAGTGTGTGCCGCCGGGCGGCGATGACGACGCGCGAGCCCTCGCGGGCGAACGTCAGCGCGATTGCTTTGCCGATACCGCTGCTGCTCCCCGTCACGATCGCAATCTTACCCGCCAGGCGTGGCATTCCATGGCTCCTCGCCCTCAGCGAGGGGGATTATAGCAGATGCGTGGCCTCAAGGAGATTGCGGGCCCGACCGATACTGAAGGGAGGGGCATGCAGACTGATGACGCATGGGCCGGTGGAATCGGATCCGGTCGACTATGAAGATACGCTGATCAGGTATTGACCCCAATCAGCCACTGTGGTACGCGAAGATGACACCGCCGGCAGCCAGGCCACACGCTGAGGCCTGACACGTGGCTGAAAGATCATCCGTAGAGGCTGAGACGTGGCGCTCCCGCTTTCGTGTCCTCAATGCAGGAAAGAGACCGTGCTCAGGACCCACTGTCTTTCGACCTTTGAGCGCCTGGCGAGCCTGCTGTGGGTGTCCCCCTTTCGATGCCAGTTCTGCGGTTGTCGCTTCCTGGCCTTTCGAGGCGGCCGTCGATATGCGAAGGATCTCGTGGACCGGCGTGAACACCATCGCATACCGGTCCGGCTGTCACTCTCGTTCTCTGGAGGCAAGATCCGCGAAGAGGGAATTGTCCGGGATCTGTCCTTGGGCGGCTGCGTCATTGAAAGCAACGCGAAGGTGCGAGTGGACGATATCTTCTACCTGCAGATTTTCATCGAGGAGGATGGACCGCCCATTGAGACGGCGGCTCTGGTCCGTTCGGTCGGTCCCAGGGGGATCGGGTTCAAATTTCTTCGCTCGGCGCGCGAGGACAAGCGCCTGCTGGAGTATCTCCATGCACAAGGGATCGGTACGGATCGCGGTCCGCAGCCGTCGGGCGAGTGGGGCCGCCGTCCCTGACCTGCACCGGGCGGTCGCTGCCCCGCCGCGATGAAAACAAGCCTACCCAAGGAGCGGAGATCGCGGCGGGGATCATATGTGGCGGCATCGTGATCGCCTCGGTCACCTGATTTGCGCGGGGCTTCTGTTGGTGAATCTGACCGTCGCCACGGTCAGTCTCACGGGTGCAGGCGGACCGGTCATGGCGCCAGGGGCTGCGCCCGTCCTGCCGCTGCGCGAGTTCCGAGTCGTGACGGTCGCCGGCGAGGTCTACACGCAGGAGACGCTCAAGGGGCAGCCGGCGCTCTTGATGTTCTGGGCCCCCTGGTGTTCCGTATGCCAGCGCGAGCTGCCGATCCTCAGAGACTTCTATCAGACACGCAAGCCGCCCCAGCTCCGAGTTCTGACGATCGGGTTCGCCGACTCGCGCCAGAACGTCGACGAGTACGTCAACGCGCACCCCGACACGTTCCCCTTTCCGACCGCTTATGATGAGAGGAATCGGGTCGCCACGACCTTCGGCGTCAACGCGACCCCCGCGTTCGTGGCCGTAGATGCGCAGGGGCGTATCGTGCTGACTCATCGAGGCGGCGGCATCAACCAGAATCCCCGGTATCAGGCGTTTCTGTCGAGCCTGGCAAAGTCCCGCTGAGCCTTC
>JAHZOA010000106.1 GCA_020028455.1 Armatimonadota bacterium
CCGACGATGATGTGCAGCTCTTTGGTCGCCATTTGAATTCTCCTTGCGCCCCGCTGCCCAGGACAATCTAGGAGATTTTCGCCGCCCTCGGTAGCGCCGGAAATGGTCGTTCGGTCCTTCGGCGGCGTGGCCGAGGAACATCGAGGAACATAGGTCAGTGACACACTCCGAAGCCGGATCGCGGTCGAGCTGGAGGGTTGGCATCTGCGTGGCTTGTCGCCTGCGAAGTTGTTAGTAGGTAAAATTGACCGCTTCCTCCACGCGGACGGCCTCGACAACTTTGCGGCGCAAGAGTGAGGCTGCACCGTGTCGAACTCTCGACATCTGCGTGATACGTCGTCGTCGAAGTTTGTTGGTAGGTAAATTGACAGCTTCTCCTTGCGGATGGCCTCGGTAACATGCGGCGCAGGAGTGAGGCTGCACCGTGTCGAAGTCTCGGCATCCGCGCGACTTGCCGCCTCCAACGTTGTTAGCAGGTAACATGCTGATCGAACGAAGTTGTTAGTAGGTAGCATGCTGATCGAATGACGGTATGTCGATGCAAAAAGCGAGAGCAGCATCGATTGGCCGCAATATCCTGATCAAGTTGCCGCAATGTCTTGATCAAGTTGTCACCGTAGCATTGTTGCGTAGCGTAACGCGTAGCGTAAGGGGGCAAGTCAGGATGAGGACATGCAGGAGGGTACTCAAGACGTGCTTTGTGGTCGCGGCGCTGATGTCGACTGCGGTGACCGCTCAAGCTGTCGATCTACCAGCTCGTCCGCACAAAGGACCCGCGCCGGTCGTGGCCTACGACTGGACCGGAATGTACGTCGGCGGCCATCTCGGCTGGGGATCTGCAGATGACCTCGACGGCTTTCTTGGCGGCGGCCAAGTCGGCCTCAACTACCAGTTCGGCCAATGGGTGGCCGGCGTCGAAGGACAGTTCTCGTGGAGCGATATCAGCAAGGGGGGACACAGCATCGACTGGGTCTCGACCCTGGCCGCGCGTTTCGGCGTGGCGTTCGATCGCTGGCTGGTCTACGGCAAGCTGGGCGTCGCCTGGGCCGACTTCAAGACTCCCAATGTCAGCGAGTCGGATAGCGGCATGATGTTCGGCCTCGGCGCGGAGTATGCGTTCCGTAACAATTGGTCGGCCAAGCTCGAGTACAACGTGATGGACTTTGAAAAGGACAACATTCACGCCGTGAAGCTCGGCGTGAACTACCGGTTTGCACCACTCCCGTGGTCCCGGTACTGAGTTAGGCACGAGCGCAGCAGCCATCGAAGAGCCCTCACCCGGGGCTTTTTGCTGCCGCTGCATCGGCACATGCCGGCGCGCCGCTACGGTCGGTCACTAGCGATAATCGTCTTGGCCTTCGGGCTCTGCCGTCAGCTCGGCCCGGGTCGTGACGTCACCCGCCACATCGATGATGTTCTCATAGGCAACATAGTTGAAGCCGGAAACGAACAGCGTGTACCGGCCTTTGGCAACCCTGACCGTCGCCACTCCCGTCTCGTCGGTGAGAGCGCGGTAGGGATGGAGGAGCACGTGGGCGCCCTTGATGGGCGTCTGTGTTTCACTGTCGAACGCCTCGACCGTCACGTGATGGTCGGGAGGGCTGACGACCTTGACCGCAAAGGTGCACGAGCCGGCCGCATGCGGCACGCTCACGTCCGATCCGGGAGTCCGGACCTGCCACTGATGGTCTCCCGGCGTGAGCGGAGCTTGCGCCTCGACCTCGGCAAAATAGACGGCGCTGGTGCCTGGCCAAATATCGTCGCGCAGGCTCGCCTCTCCAACTTGCGCACCTTCGTCGTCGACGATGCGCAACGGCCGGCCGGTCAGCTTGCATCCGGCTGAGCATTTGATGCCGACCTTGAAGGAGAAACGTTCGCCCGGGGCTATTGCGGACGGCAAGCCCCAGACGTTCACGCTCGCCGCGTGAGCCATGGCTGCGAAGGAGAACGCAGTCGCGGTCGCGTCATGCGAGACTCCGTCCTTCTCAGAAGCGGCGAGGACGGCCCGGTAGATGTGCTCGCCCACGTCGAGAGGTGCCCGCAAGACGAGCGCGCTTGTCGCGTATGCCTCACCGTCGAGCGCCGTGAGCTCGGCAGTCGCGAGCTCGGTGTCGTCCTGAGTTCGGATCGAAACGCTCTGTCCGCTGAGGTCGCATCCATGCGGGCAAGCGGCGCGGCACGTCACGGTCAACTCGGCGCCGGCATCGACCTCGCTCGGAGAGACCTCGACCGTGCACGTGCGCTGGCCGTGCGTCCTGACCGCCTTTGCCGCCATGGTGTCGATGCGATCCTCGAAACGCAGGACGAACACGTGGTGACCTGCCGCCTGTTGCTCTCTTGCTCCAGCAGCGTGTAGGGCGGATTAGCCGAGGGCGTAGTCCGCCGTAACTACCGAAGGCGGCGGAATACGCTTCGCTATTCCGCCCTACACGCCAGCGCTGACCCTCACGCCGTCGGCTCCTGGGCCGCATTGCTGCCGGCGATGTAGCCGTGGACCGAGGCCCGGCCGATGCCATGCTGCGAGCCACCACCGCTGGCCTCGCCCCCGGAGTAGAGGCCGGGGATGACCTCACCGCGGGTGTCGAGGACCTGGGCCTTCCCGTTGATCCGAAGACCGCCGTAGGAATCCTGCACCCGTATCCCTGCTGACGCCGCGTAGAACGGGGGCGTCTCGATCTTGTGCAAGACCGGCTTCTCAAAGTCTTCGTCGACGCCCTTGTCAGCGAGGGCGTTGTACCTCGCCACAGTCTCCACGAGGTACTTCAGGGGCATCTTCTGATGCGGGTGCCCCATCACTTTCTTGGCGAGCTCGGCAAGGGTGTCGGCCTTGTGGAAGTACCCGTCGGGCGGGTCGGCAACGTAGGGGTAACGAACCCGCCAGCCACCGCGCTGCACCGCGGCGGAATCAAAGATCGCCCAAACCGGTCCAGACGCGTAGTCGGGAGCTCGCGAACCCTCGTTCATTGCGAGCGCAGCGTCGACGGCAGCCGACTTCCTGTATTGCGCCCTGACTTGCGCAGGGCTGGCGTTGCGCCAATCCAGCGGCACAAACTCCTTGCGGGTGCCGTCTGTCCCCGGCGGATACTTGGCATCGCTGGAGTTAGCTGCAATGGCCCGCTCATTGTAGAAGCGCTGCCCGACCTGGTTCACGGCGATCGCATGTTCCCATCCGGCACCGCTGATATTGATTCCCTTGGCTCGTGCGAAGAGGAACGAGGGGTGTCCGGGGAAGATGCTGCCCACCGTGTCGCGGGTCCCGAGCACGCTACTGATCGTGGGAGAGCCGGAGGAATGCTGGTAGTTCTGCATCATGCCGGCGAGGTTCGCGCCGATTTTCATGCTGGCGATGATCCCGCTGCCATCCATGTTGAGCGGCCCGATCAGGGCGCTGGGCCCATACTCGATCGACGGCTCGCACATCCTCGGATCGAACATGGTCCGCAGCGGCACGCTGCCATGCATGCCGCCGGTGGCGACGATGACGGCCTTCCGCGCCCGGATGTGAATCGTCTCGGCGCGCTCGTCAATGTTGCCGTTCTGCCAGAAGCTTTCCAGACGCGCGCCGGTCTCGGGGTGCGTCCGCGGCGTATGGCGGGCTCTGACTCCCAGGACCCGGCCCGCGAACGGCCGCTCCCGGATGAGCTCATCCATATGACGGTTGAGCATGAACCGGACGCCCTTCTCCCGGGCGCTGAACTCGAGCGACCGCGCGATGGCGAAGCCGCCGTAGACCCATCCGGGTGCGCCGAGCGGGTCTGCCGGAGCGCCAGGAATTTGACGCATGGGATTGAACGGCGAATGCCGCTCCTCGCGGGGATCGCCTCTGTCCTGTGGTGATAGCGTGCCCGCCTTGATATCGGTCTTGTCTGCGATCTTCATGACGGACCTGGCGGCCCGGCCGCGCGACATGCCCCCGCCTTGATGGGTGCCGTCGATCCGCGCGAAGCGGACGTAGTTGTCCATCATGAATTGCCGGGTCTTGGGCGCGTTGTCGGCCCAGGCGCGATGAAGCTCGCGGTCGTTGTAGCGGTACCTGGCGACGCCGGTGGCGTCGACGACCGACCAGTCGGTCATGTCCCTGAACAGGCGGTCGGGATCATCCTCCAGATCCTGTGCCTTGATGAGAGGGGCCGTCAGTCCCATGCCCAGGGGGTCGGCCGCCGCCCGGTCTCGCTCCTGTACTGCGTCACCGCCGCCAAGCGAGGTCCAGCCGCCGCTATGCACCAGCTTCCCGCCCACGTCGAAGTTCTGGTCGATGACGAGCACGGATGCCCCGAGGTCGCGTGCCCGCACGGCGGCATGCAGCCCCACACACCCCGACCCGAGGATGACGACGTCCGCTTCATAATTCCATCGAATGGCTTGCGCGCTGGACTCTTGCGCCAGCGCTGGCGCTGACAGAACGGCCGCACTTGCGCCAGCGGCGGCTCCGGTCTTGAAGAAATCTCGCCTGCTGACGGCCTTCTCTTTTTGCAACCTTGATTCTTTGCGCCCAGTGTCGCGTTTCTTGGCCATGCCTTTCCTCCCCGAGTCTGCCGCCGGCAACCGCCTCTCTGGTCGGTGACCAGGGACCGCCGTCGCAGCAGACTTCGGACCAAGCTTACCGATTCAGAAGATCACCGCAAGCTGACGTAGGGCGTCACCGCCGACGACGTCACGTATTGGCGGCGGTCATGCCCGCAGGCCATTCTCTCGCAGCGTGTTGTGTCCGGTCTTTGTTGTGGACGTCTGAAAAGGGGACTGAAAACAGGCATCGTGAAAACAAGTGATGCGGCCCGAGTTGAATTTCTCCAAATTTGGCCGATGTATGAGATTGCACACGGCCTGACCTGGTGTGCGGCGAGCACGGGATTGCGCGTGGAATCTCTCGCCGCGACCGGGTAATATGACATTGACGCAGCCGGTCGGTGCACACTTTGGACGGTTGAGTTGGCTGTTTGTCCTAGCAAAAGTGCCGGTTCTAGATCGGCGCTTGTTGATCAAGGCCACATGCACGGTAGGGCGATGACCACTTGGGCATCCCACTCTCCGGCGCAGATGCAGACAAAGCGATTACGGTTCGATCGCTATGTCCTGGATCTGGATCGCGGCTGTCTTTTTCTTGACGGGAACGAGATTGCGCTTCGGCCAAAGACCTTCGCGGTCCTGCACCACCTCATCGAAAATGCCGGCCGTCTGGTCTCGAAGGACGAGCTGTTTGCCGCGGTCTGGCCGAATCTCGCCGTTACCGACGATGCGCTGGTGCAGAGCATTGGCGAACTGCGACGGGGCCTCGGCGAGGATGGCACGCGCCTGATCAGGACGATTCCGCGCCGCGGCTATCGATTTGAATCTCACGTGTCGGTCATTGCGCCGGTTGATCCGACCGTGACCGATGGCATGCCGGATTCGGCAGCGCCCCACGACGGCGCTCAATCATCGGAGCCCGCCGTCCGGGCTCGTGCATCGCCATTGTTCACGACGGCACTCGCAGGCTGGCGGGGAGGATGGTTGGCCGCTCTGGGTCTGGTGATTGTGCTCGCCGCGGGGGCGCTGTGGACCGGTTTCGGCCCCGAGCGAAAAATTCCCAGCATCCCACGCTCCGGCGATCAGGCGACCAAAACTGCCGAGGTCGGCGCGAAACCCGCGATCGCCATTCTTCCCTTGGCGAACCAGAGTGACGACCAGTCCCGCGAGTATTTCGCGGACGGGTTGACGCAGGACATCATCAACGCGCTGGGCCGGTTTTCCGAGCTGACAGTGATGTCATGGAACGCCGTCTTCCCATACAAGGGCAAGCCCGCAAGCCCCGGAGAGGTCGCGCGCAGTCTTGCCGTGCGCTATCAGGTCGAAGGGAGCGTCCGCCAGACCGGCGACCGCGTGCGCGTGATTGCGCAACTCGTCGGCAGCGATGGTCGAGTGCTGTGGTCGGCCCGCTTCGACGAGGCGCTCGCCGACCTCTTCGCGTTGCAGGACAAGATCACCGCCCAGATCGCCGGGGCTTTGGCGATCAGCGTGACGCAGATCGAGCAACGGCGGGCGTTCGCCAAGCCGACCGAAAGTCTCGAAGCCTACGACTACGTGCTGCGTGCGAGGCCGGCCCTGCAACGTCCATCGCGCGCAAATATTGTGGAGGCGCGTGCGCTGCTGCGGCGCGCGATCGAGCTCGACCGGAGCTACGCTGCCGCCTATGCCGCGCTTGCCGAAACCTATCACATTGCCACCGCGATGGGCTGGGCGGAACAGCCGGCTGGCCTCGCCGGCCGCGGCAATATCCTGATGTGGTTGGGGCAGACGGATGCCGCGATCGAGACATTGGAGCTGGCGCAGCGTATCGATCCCGATCTCAATGCGATCGACCGCTTTGCGCTGAGCCTGGCCTACTATCTGAAGCAGCGTTACGACGCGGCGATC
>JAHZOA010000107.1 GCA_020028455.1 Armatimonadota bacterium
GGGCGGAGCGCCATGATTTCGAACATGAAGTTCCGGTGCGTGAGCATGACGCCCTTCGGTTCGCCCGTGGTACCCGACGTGTAGACGATGCTGGCGACGTCGGTCGCACCTCCTGGCGGCGAGGCGAACGTACCACCCGCAGAGACCGGCAGGGCCTCGAGGGGCTCGACGCCCGCCAGCCCGGGATCGAGTCCGACGATCCGTATGCCCGGAAGCGTGCGCCCGGCTTCCACGGCCGCACTGGCGCGATCCTTGCCGGCGACAATCAAGATTTTGGCTTCGGAATCGGCCACGATGTGACGGACGTGACCTGCCGGAAGATTTGTGTAAAGCGGCACCACCACGGCGCCGAGGAGATGGCAGGCGAAATCGACGATGTGCCACTCGGGCCGGTTCTCCGCGAATAGCCCCACGCGGTCGCCGGCACCGATGCCGGCCTGCGCCAGGCGCGACGCGGTTTTGCGTGTGGCCTCGGCAAACTCTTGGACCGTATAGGTCCGCCAGTCTCTCCCTGCGCGTGCTCGGAGCAGTTCTTTTGACGGGGGATTGGACGAAAGGATATGCTCGAAAAGGTCGCGTAGAGTCTCCATAGCCTACGCCTCCTTTCAACTGTTCGGTACAAGCTCAGTTGTGCGAAGGGGATGCGCCCTGATGTTCGGGAGCAGCGGCGCATCCCCTGCCGCACTTACCGAGCTCCCTCACCGGCAGATTGCAGTCGCGAAGCCCTTTGGTACCACCGCCAGTGCGGTGATCTGGCGGGGACTTCCGGTGAGAAACAAGACCATTCCGTGATACACCCATCCGAGGGTGGCTCTGCCGGAGAATGAAAGCAGCGACGCACAGGCCGGCGCTCCGTAAGCCTTAATTAGATCGACATCGGTTGAACCGAGCTGAATGGTTTCCGCCGTCGCGGCCGATGGGTCTTCCGTGTAGATGACGATGGCCTTGCCGTTGTCGAACAGCACGGAGAGCTTGCGAGTGTCCCAGTCGTACCATCCTCGAGCGCTGGAGCGGCTCGGCGGCAGGCCGATCGCCTCCTGGACCTGACCAGGGGACATGCCCAATTGCACCGCGCCGATTCCTTCGCCGGGACGGATGCCGTTACCGGTAGGCTGGCCGTTTCCGTTCGCCTGTCCGACGGCCGGTGCCTGGACCTCTGCGAGCAACTTAGTCGCCGTCGTTCCGGGGGCGGCATACTTGAACCCCGTCGATCCGTGATTGCCCGCGTTCCATGAGCCCACGAGTATCCCCACGACCTCGCCCGTCTCGTTGACGACAGGGCCGCCGCTGTTGCCCGGTGCGCCGCTCACGTCCAGCGCAAGAAATCCATTGGGCGTCTCGGTCGCGCTGATCATTCCCGCCGCCACCGAAGGCTCGAGGGCGATGGTTGTGCCGAGTGGATATCCCCACACCCAGATGCGCTCGCCTTGTGAGGGCGCTCCGGCGGCAAACCGCAGGATCGTCGTCCCCTCGGGGACCGGCACGACGACGAAGCCAATGTCGTACCGCTCATTGCACATCGCGGTCCGGGCTGAGTGCTGGACTTTGGCGGCCCAAAAGTGAATGCGGATCCCTGCCGCGCCCTTGATCACGTGGCAGGCGGTCGCGACAAGGTTGGGTGCTATCGCGAATCCGCTCCCGGTCCCCGCGCTGGTTTCGACCAGTACCAGCGCCTGCTTCGCTCCAAGATAGGGCGGAGACTGGCCGACCGCGGGGTGACTGGTCACACCGATCATCACGATGGCTACGAGTACCAGTGCTATGCCTCTCATCACTCATCCCCCCTGGCAATGCGTTTCACTTCGAGTTCAGGGTAGGGCGGAAACGACGTACTGCCATCGGGCCGGAGTCCCAAAGTGAGGCATGTGATGTCCCGATTTTGCAGGATGGGGATGGGAGAATCGCAGGCTTGCTAGACGGGATCGGCGGGCGGCGCGCCGAGGCCGTGACGGACCGCTAAGAGGGCGGCCTCAGTGCGGTCGTTGACGTGGAGCTTTCCGAGAATCGTACTAATGTGATTGCGGACCGTCTTCTCTGAGAGTTGCAGCTGCGCCGCGATCTGCTTGTTGCGGTGGCCGCCGGCCAGCAACTCCAGAACTTCGCGTTCGCGGCGTGTCAGCTGCGCGAAGAGCTTGCGCTGCCCGCGCGCCATCTGATCGATACGAGTGAACTCCTTTATCACGCGAACCACAAGGCCGGGCGAAAGGTACCCCTCGCCCGCGGTCGCGGCGTGGAGGGCGTGAACAATCTGTTCGAGCGAGGCATCCTTGAGCACGTAGCCGATCGCTCCTGCTTTGAGCGCGGCAAAGAGATTATCGTCGTCATCGAAGGCAGTGAGAATGACCACGGCGATGTCTGGCAATTTCTCTTTCAACTGCCGGGTGAGCTCGATGCCATCGACCTTTGGCATGCGGAGGTCTGTCAGCACAACGTGCGGCCGGTGGGCGAGCGATTCGATCAGCGCTTCCCGGCCATCCGGGCACAGCGCGACGATCTGCAAGTCGGGCTCTCGTGCCAGCAGCTCGCCCAGCGTGTTGCGCAAGATGCCTTCATCTTCAGCAATTAGAACTCGAGTTTTCTCCATAGCACAAACGTCGGCTTCGCGATTGGGAACGCAGCCAGAATGGTTGCTCCACGGCCGGATGTCGAGGAAATCTCAAGCGTTCCTCCAGCGGATTGCACGCGCTCTCGGAGCCCGGCTAACCCTGTGCCTTCGACGGTGGACGGATCGAATCCGGTGCCGTCGTCCACAACAGCGCACTGAATTTGACCATTCGTCGTCGAGATCTTGACCTCCACTTTCGTGGCCCGAGCGTGCTTGGCGGCATTGGTCAGGCATTCCTGGATCACCCGTAGGACGGCATGCTCGGCTTTCGGGGTGAGGCGCGGAAGCGTGGTAGGGACCTTCACATCCAACGCGAACGGCCAGCGGTCGGACATCGCAGCGATTTGCATCCGCAGCGCCGGGGCAAGATCGCTGTGCTGGGCAGCGATCCTCAGTCGCCGGACGAGATAGCGGATCTCATCAGAGGCGCGGCGAGTCGTTTCTCGCTCCTCGGCGAGGATTTGCTCGACGCGGCCGGGTGCCTCGTGAACAAGTCGTCGAGCCAGCTCGAGTCTCGTACCGAGCGTGACCAGCAGATGCTGCACGCCGTCATGGATCTCCCTGGACAATTCCGCGCGGTATTCTGCGCGCTCGGCGGCTCGCGCGTACGTGGATACGATCTTGATGATCAGCCAGTACAGCGAGGACATGAGTGCTAGCATGATGAGGCGGTAGAGCATGCCAATGGTCCATGGCACGCTGGAGACGATGATAGCGGCCAGATACGCGATGACCGTTGCGGCGCCAACGGCGGTGATCTGCCCCATGGAGAGTGAGGCCACCGCTGAAGCGAGAGGGATGAAGTAGAGAATCGAGAGTGGATCGGAAGGATTGCGTAGGACGATGAGTCCGGCCGTCACGAGACCCACATCCATGTAGGGGTAGAGCACCACCAGCCGCGGTGTCCACCGTATGACCGTGAGCCAGGTACGCAGGATCAGGTACGCCGCGCTGATGATGGCAAAAGGAAGGAGTGCGCTGACGTCTTTCGGCGCATACTCGCCGCGCCAGGCCGGTCGGGCGAACCAGGCCACCGCAACCGGGACCAGCGCCCAAACGTGCGCGAGGATGATTACCTGCAGTCTTTGCTGCATAACGGGGCACTAGTTCTCCGTCTTCCCCGTCTACCCCGTCTGCCCAGTCTCAAGCAACTTTATTAGACGGGGAAGACGGAGAAGACAGGGAAGACAGGGTAGACATGTTGCTGTTACGCGAGGCGGACGTTCGCGCGCTGCTCTCCATGGAAGACTTGATCCGATTGATGGAGGATGCGCTGCGGGCGTTCTCCACCGGAGGCGTTCTGCAGCCGGTGCGCGTGGCACTGCCGGTTGAACCTCACGCGGGATATCTCGGCCTGATGCCCGCGTTCATGCGTACGAACGGAGCGCTTGCCGCGAAGCTGGTGACGTTCTACCCAAAGAATGTGGAGAGCCATCTGCCGACCCACTTGGCGGTGATTCTCCTGTGGAACAGCAAGACGGGCGAAGTGCTCTCCATGATGGACGGTCGCCTCATCACCGAGATGCGGACCGCCGCGACATCCGCGGCGGCGACGAAGGTGCTCGCGCGGGCCGACGCCAGCACGCTGGCGGTGCTCGGGTCTGGAGTGCAGGCGCGCAGCCACCTCGAGGCGCTCCGCCTGGTTCGATCCATCCGAGCTGTACGTGTGTGGTCGCGAACTCCTGCGCATGCCCGGCAATTCGCCCGCGACATGTCACAGGAGTTTGGCATTGGGATTGAGCCGGCGGCGACCG
This sequence comes from Armatimonadota bacterium, assembly GCA_020028455.1. GTDB lineage: Bacteria > Sysuimicrobiota > Sysuimicrobiia > Sysuimicrobiales > Kaftiobacteriaceae > JACPRY01. The sequence continues at coordinate 4,360 of JAHZOA010000107.1, forward strand.
GAGAGGCGGCGGTGCAAGGCGCCGACCTGATCGTCACGGCGACGTCGGCGACATCTCCCGTGCTGCGCGGCGAGTGGCTCTCAAAGGGTGCGCATATTAATGCCGTGGGTGCGCCGCGCCCAATGTGGCGAGAACTGAACACCGAGGCGGTGAGCCGGTCCAGGGTGTTTGTGGACTCGCGCGCCGGTGCGCTCACCGAAGCGGGAGACTTGCTCATCCCGATGAAAGAAGAAGCGATCGGAGAGTCGCACATCGTCGGTGAAATCGGTGAGGTGCTGGTGGGCCGGATTGAAGGACGGCGGGGAATGGACGACATCACACTGTTCAAGTCACTGGGGATGGCGGTCGAGGACGTCGCGACGGCCCATCATGTGGACAAAAAAGCGCGCGAGCGAGGGATCGGAGAGGAAGTGACCCTTTGATGCCAGGCGCAAAGATAGTGATCTTGGGTGGTGGTTTTGGGGGGATTACGGCCGCGCTGGAGTTACGTAGGTCGTTGAACGGGGATCACGTCATCACCCTGGTCGATCGCCGTCCCTCCTTTATGATGGGTCTGCGCAAGCTCTGGGTACTGACGGGTCGTGGAACACCGGGCGATGGCACGCGTCCACTTTCCGCGCTGAGCACAAAAGGCATCACCCTGCGACAGGCCACCGTCACCAGTATCGACCCGGCGTCGCGCAGCGTGACCACCGACGCGGGAACCCTCGCGTATGACCATCTCGTGATTGCGCTGGGCGCGGAAAGCCGCCCGGATCTCGTGCCCGGTTTTTCGAGCGCGGTCTTCAATCTCTATGATGCCGCAGACGTTGAACGACTTGCTCCGCGCGTGAAGTCGTTCGCCGCCGGCCGCGTTGTCATCGGGATCCTCGGCGTTCCTTATAAGTGTCCACCGGCGCCGTATGAAGCCGCGCTGCTGCTGCATGATCTCTTCGAGCAACGAGGTCTTCGACAGGCCATCCAGATGGCTGCTTTTACGCCACAACCAATGTCGCTGCCAGTTGTGGGCGCGGCCGGGTGCGCGCAGGTGGAGGGCCGGCTCGCGGCCGGTGGCATCACGTTTACGCCGGGAGTCAAAATCGACCGTCTCGAGGCGAGCGTCGCCATTACTGAGAAAGGACCCATCGAAGCAGACCTGTTCATCGCCGTCCCTCCACACCGGCCGCCGGCCGTGATCAGGAGCAGCGGCCTCCAGATGACCGGAGAATGGTTGTTCGCGGATCCCGCGACTATGCGCACATCCGATCCACGCGTGTACGCGGTGGGCGACGTGATCGAGATACCGCTCGCAAACAAGATGCCGCTCCCAAAGGCTGGAATCTTTGCCGAATCGCACGCAAAAGTGGCCGCGTCACACATCGCGGCGGACATCACCGGCAAGCGCTCTTCCGCGACCTTTGATGGACGCGGGTACTGCTTCATTGAGATCGGAAGGGGACAGGCCGCCAAAGTGCAGGGACATTTCACAGCCCCCAATGGGCCGCAGGTCGAAGTGACCCCACCCTCAGAGACTGCGTTGAAGGAAAAAATCGAGTTTGAACGGAGCCGACTGACAAACTGGTTCTCGTAAGGACTCTTACTGCCTTCCTGCTTTCTGCTTTTTGTAGTTGAGCTCCATATGTAGCGTCTCCGTCTCGGGGTGTCCCCACCATATTGCGGTTGGGGCATTTTTGTGGGGATTTTTCAGAATTCTGGTCTATAAAGAGGAGTTCTGTGGAACGAGTTGAATGACTAGTGGAGCAAAGTGGGGACCAGTGGGGAGCATGTTCAAAGGAGAGCATCACTACTCCCTGGACGAGAAGGGGCGGATCGTAGTGCCGCCCACATTCCGGCGGGCACT
>JAHZOA010000022.1 GCA_020028455.1 Armatimonadota bacterium
GCTTCCTCGTATGCCCGACGTATGAGTTCCCGCCCAGCGAAGCCACTCACGAGCATCAGCAACGTTGTTCGGGGCAGATGGAAGTTTGTCACCAGCGCGTCCGTCAGCTTGAACCGATACCCGGGATAGATAAATAGCCGGCTCCATCCGGTGCCCGCTCTGATCGTACGGTCTTCGTCCGCGACGGTCTCAAGAGCGCGAACCGCGGAAGTCCCAACAACGATGACGCGGCCGGGTCGGCGTACAGACGAAATAATCCGCGCTGTCTCAGCGCTGATCTCGTACCATTCCTCGTCCATCACGTGTTCTTCGATCCGCTCGACGTTCACCGGGCGAAACGTGCCGAGACCGATGTGCATGGTGATACTCAGGACTCGTGCCCCCGCGCCGCGGATACGCGTGAGGAGATCGGACGTGAAGTGCAGGCCAGCCGTCGGCGCCGCGACGGCGCCTTCGACCTCTGCGTAGACCGTTTGATAGTCGTCAGACGCGCGCAGAGGCTCGTGAATGTAGGGCGGCAGCGGCATCTCACCGACCGTTCGCGCGACCTCGAGCAGCGGCCGAGATGTTGAGAATCGTATCGTGCGGACCCCACTGGGCGATGAATCAATGACCTCACCAGTGACACCTTCGGTAACCTTGATGCGGGCACCCATGGGCACCCTCCGGCCTGGACGGACCAGCGTTTCCCACAGCTCAACCCCCGGACCGCTGCCCTCTTGATAAGCGCGCCGCAGTAACAATACCTCCACCGCTCCACCAGTACTCTTGCGCGCGTGGAGGCGCGCGGGGATCACAAGGGTATCGTTCACCACAAGCACATCGGCGGGGGTAAGGAACTCAGGAAGGTCTCGGAACGTGCGGTGGGCGATCGCCCCGCTGGTTCGATCGATGACCATCAGCCGCGCGGCATCTCGCGGCGAAACCGGATGCTGGGCAATCAATTCGGGAGGAAGCGCGTAATCAAAATCAGACAGTTTCATGACTGCGGTCGTCGGTCGTGGGTCATAGGTCGTAGGTAATTGCCACGACCAACGACCTACGACCCACGACCGCCTTACCGGGTTTCGAAGGAAACTCCCGAATAGTAATAGCGGAGAATTTCTTGATACCCTCGTCCGAGCATAGCTTGACCCCTCGCGCCCCACTGGCTCATGCCAACGCCATGACCGGAGCCTCGGCCGGTGAACACCACCGCTGGGTGCGTGTCTGGAGCTACCCGCACGGAAAACAATGTGCTCTTGAGCTGTTCCCCGCCGAGGAGAGAGCGCAGTTCTGTGCCCTTCAGGGTCAGCATGCCCGCTTCGGAAATGATCCGGATCGACTGGGCCCGACCCGACGGGCTTGTCTCGGTGACTTCAATTCCCGTGATACCACCGAGGGGCTTGCCTATACCACGGAGCCGCTCCTCGATGACCGGGAGGTCAACCCGGATAGCCCACTGCTGTGAAGCGGCACCTGAACTGTAAGGGTCGTTGACTCCCTTTAGGTAGAAATATCGGCCGCCCCAAACGTACTCGCTGCTCTCCGTGTGACCGCCGGAGTCTGAATGGAACGCGGCAAAGATCGGTCGATCAGCAAAGGTCATGATCTCACCACGTGTCGCATCGACGGCCGCGTTGGTACGGGCATCTTCGGCCGAAAGGCCGCCGTACACCTGGGTCTCCGTGGTGGGACGGACATCAAATCCTTCTCGGGCATAGCGCCCCAGACTGTAGAACGCTATCGTCCGTGACGCGACGGCTTGAGCCTTCAGCGCCTCAGGCGGCCATTGGGGACTCACTTCTAACTTCAGGACGCCATAGAGATACTCTTCAATTTCGAGCTCATTGATCGCTGTGAGGCGGCCGGACGACGTGCGCCGGATTTCGATGAAACCCCGATAGGGACGGGTCGCCAACCGCACGCGCGAGCCTTGGGTGGGCAGGATGCGGACCGTCTCCCCGAATTGTCCCACCCCAGAAATCTCGATGCCGACGGGGGAAGACACTACGTCGTAGTTGCCGGCGGACAGCGTAACACGCTGGAACGAGCTGACCACCTCCATAGGGCGATCGCTCGAGATCGCGACCCGATCTTGCTCGCGCACGACGCCCACTCGGATGGAAGGCGAAGTCGCCGCGCGGAGTGGAGGTGGAACACTCGTAAAGGCAAGCAGAGCGATCAGTACGATCAGACGGACCAGCGTCGATTACCTCCGGGCGAAGAACAGACTCAATATCAATCCGCGTTCCCGCGTTCCCGCACTCCCGCGTTCCCGTCGTTGAAGAGCTGTCCCTGGTTGCGGCTGCTTTTCTCGGGCAACACGAGCCCCAAATGCTCACACGCTACCGCTGTGATCCGGCGACCGGCCGGCGTTCTGGTGAGAAAGCCGATCTTGAGGAGGTACGGCTCGACGACTTCCTCCAGCGTCTGGGGCTCGTCGTTGAGGGTCGCCGCGACCGCCTCGATTCCCACGGGGCCGCCGCCATACACCGTGGCGATCGTCTGCAGCACGTCGCGGTCCAGCTGGTCCAGCCCGCGCGAATCGACGCCCTCAAACTCCAGCGCCTCGGCCGCAATCGTATCCGTGATCGTTCCGTCGGCTTTGACCTGAGCGTAGTCGCGAACCCTTCGCAGGAGCCGGTTGGCGATGCGCGGGGTACCGCGAGCGCGGGAGGCAATCGCCAGGGCGCCCTCGCCCGTGATCTCGATCTCCAGTATCGAGGCAGACCGCTTCACCACTCGGATGAGGTCCTCGACCGTAAAGAAGTCCAGGTGATGGAAAATGCCGAAACGCTCCCGGAGTGGCGACGATAACAGTCCCGCGCGTGTGGTCGCGCCGACCAGGGTGAACGGCGGCAGTTGATACCGGAGTGTGCGGGCGTGCGCTCCTTTCTCGATCACGAAGTTGACCACGAAGTCTTCCATTGCCGGATACAGGAACTCCTCGATCGTGCGTGAGAGACGATGGATTTCGTCAATAAACAGGACGTCCTTCGGCTGTAGGTTGGTGAGAATACCCATCAGGTCGCCCCCGCGCTCCAACGCGGGACCGGAGGTGGTGACGATGTTCGCAGCCATCTCATAGGCGACAACATTCGCTAGGGTGGTTTTGCCAAGACCTGGCGGCCCATGAAGCAGGACGTGGTCGAGCGCCTCTTCCCGTTCTCGCGCAGCCTGAATGCTGATCCGCAGCCCTTCGATCACTTTGCTCTGGCCGATGCACTCTTCCAGCGATTTCGGCCTCAGGCTCCGGATGAACTGCTCTTCAGCCACGTGATCGGTCATCGCGCCACCGCGTCTGCCTGCTCGATACGGTACACTTCCTGAAACAGTTCTTCTGCCGTCGCCATGCCGGGTCGACGCCGCAAGGCCTCTTCGACCATGCGCCGGGCCTCGGCTGCCCGGTGGCCCAGCTGCTTTGTGAGAACTTCCATGACTTCTTCTTTGAAATCTTCACCCACCGGTGTGGGCGCCTCAGGCGCTCGCAGCAGCGCGTACTTCCCCATTTTCCCATGGAGTGTCGCGACGATCTTCTCGGCTGTCCGCTCGCCGATCCCCGGCAGCCGCTTGAGGAACTGAACATCCTTCCTCTCAATGGCATCGGCGATCGCATGAATCGGGTGGACAATCGCCTTCATCGCCTTGGTCGGTCCCATGCCGTCCACGGTAATGAACCGCTCGAAGAACTCTTGCTCGACTTCGTGCAGAAATCCGATCAGAAGGGGCTTGGGCTGGTTCTGCGTCGCGTGAAAGGAGATGTGGAGTTCGATGATCGACGGAACGCCGTCCCGGTCCTGGGGAATCGCCCGCGCAATGACGGCCGGCAGGTGCACTTCGTAGCCGACGCCACCTGCTTCAACGATGACCCACTCATCGGCGCGTCGGAGAATGGGTCCCTTAAGGTACGCGATCAAGCGAATGCCACCCTCTGCTGCGGCACGCCTTCTCTCGACAACGCGACGAGCGCGATGCCGATCGCATCGGCACTGTGCGCATCGGGTGGTGAGGGCAGACCGAACAACCGTTGAATGGCCAGTTGCATTTGGCCTTTGCTGGCCGCGCCGAACCCCGCGATTGCTCGCTTCACCGACGCCGGTGGCAGCGACAGGACGGTGACCTCACAGGCGGCCGCCGCCTGGCAGACGACGCCCCGCACGTGTCCCATCAAGATCGCCGTGCGGGGGAATCGAGGGGCCACGTACAGATCCTCGACCGCAATGGCCGACAATGTGTGCTGAGCAAGAATGAGCGAGATCTCTCGGTGGATCGCATGCAGCCGGCTGGCGAAAGGGGTGTCGTCGCTGGTGCGGATCAGACCACAATCAATCAGACGAACTCCCTGCGGGGATCCTTCAACCAGGCCATACCCTGTCACCCGCAGTCCTGGATCGACGCCGAGGATGAGCATAGTCATGAGCGCGCTCCGTATGTGGTGCGTTGAAAGCGGCGTTGCGATCGTCTGACGAAGGGCTTCGCTGGTGACCCGGCGCTACCCTACTTGTTGCAAGATTTCGTCGGGAATGTCGAAATTCGCGTACGCCTGCTGCACGTCGTCGTGTTCCTCGAGCGCCTCCATCAGCCGGAGGACCTGCTGCGCTTCCTTGCCCTCGACTCGCACCGTCGACTTCGGCACCATGGTCAAGTCGGAAGACGCCACCGGAATCTTGGCTGCCTCGAGGGCCTGGCGCACCTTGTAAAATTGCTCGGGCGTGGTCACGATCTCATAGACATCTCCCACGCTGCGAACATCTTCGGCTCCGGCTTCGAGCGCCACGACGAGGACATCGTCCTCAGTCGCCTTGGATCGGTCCACGGAGATGAGCCCTTTCCGGTCGAACATCCATGCCACCGATCCAGCCTCGCTCATGGCGCCGCCGTTTTTGGTGAATACGTTGCGGATTTCGCTGGCCGTCCGGTTTCGATTGTCCGTTAATGTCTCCACCATGAGCGCGACGCCACCCTGCGCATATCCTTCATAAGTAATCGTCTCATACGACGCACCTTCGACCTGGCCGGTGCCGCGCTGGATCGCGCGCTCGATGTTATCCGACGGCATCCCAGCTTCACGCCCCCGCTCTATCGCCGTCCGGAGCCGTGCGTTGCCATCAGGATCTCCCCCGCCCTCCTTCGCCGCCACGCTGATCTCGCGGGCGAGCTTGCTAAACAGTTTCCCCCGCACCTGGTCAACGCGCTCTTTCTTTAGACGGATGTTGTGCCACTTGGAATGCCCGGACATGATCTCTCCTCTGGCTCAGCTACTGCTCAGAGACCGTAATGGTAGTCGAGCTGCGTGAACCTTCCGACGTCGTGGCGATGATGGTAATGACGTACTGCACGCCGGGGATCTGCAGCGAGGGCCGGAAGAGGTAGCTGAAGTTGCCCTCCGAGGTCACGGGCAGATAGCTCTCCGCGACCGAGATGCGCAGGAATCCCCCCTGGGCGAGAATGGAGAGGCTGACGGTCGCACCCGGCACCGTTGTGCCCTCGACTTGGAATGGGGACGTGACGTGCTGCCCGTTACCAGGCGAGGTGATCGTCAGCGGAAGATCCCCGATGGTTGCGCCGTTTCCGAGCGTTTGTCCCGAGGCATACTCGGTGGGCTCGGTTCCGCGGATAAACGACTCCTGGCGCGGGTTCGGACACGCGCTTGTCGCGAGGAGACCGGTACTCCCGCACACGGTGACGGCAACGACCCCTTCTGGACGGCGCCAGTCGTCTGGCGGCATCTCCGCAGTGGCCTCCTTCATGAACGCCGCCCACATGCGGGCCGGCACCGTGCCGCCGACGACACGGCGCATCGGGCTGTTGTCGTCATTGCCGACCCAGACGGCGGTGCTCAACTTCGGCGTGTAACCAATGAACCACGCATTCCGGTAGTCATCGGTTGTGCCCGTCTTCCCTGCCGCCGGGCGGCCTATGGCCGCCGCACGTCCCGTCCCTCGCGCGATGACACCTTTCAGCAGATCAGTCATCACATACGCGACATCTTCGCTCATGACGAGCTCCTGGCGGGGGAGGTTGTCCTCCAATACCTGGCCGTCCTGGGAGACCACCTTGCGAACGGCAACTGGCTCAGTCCGAAGGCCGAGGGTGGCCAGGGTTCCGAACGCCGAGGCCATCTCCAGCGGAGGGACCTCATTTGATCCGAGCGCGAGTGAAAGATTCGGTTGCAGCGGGCTCTTGATGCCCATCCGCTTTGCGTACGTGATGACCTGTTCCGGACCGAGCTCGTCCAGCGTCTTGACCGCAGGAATGTTGATCGATCGCTCGATCGCCTGGCGCATCGTCACTCTGCCGGAAAACCTTCCATCATAGTTCTTGGGCTTCCAGACTTTGAACCCCGGGATGTTGTAGGTGACCGGGGTGTCCTCGATGATCCTGGCCGGCGACATCCCGTTGGCGAGCGCCGTCACGTAAATGAAGGGCTTGAACGCCGACCCCGGCTGCCGCCGCGCCTGCCACGCGCGGTTGAACTGGCTTTGGGCGAAATCGTACCCACCGATCATCGCCCGCACATACCCTGTGGTCGGATCGATCGCCACGAGGGCCGCTTGCGACACCTTCAGGTTCTTGCGGACCGCATCGATGCCGTCGCGAACCACCTGCTCGGCGGCGATCTGCATCTTCAGATCGAGCGTGGTGTACACGCGGAGGCCTCCGTCGTAGACGAGGTCTTCGCCGTAGCGCTCGAGCAGGTACGGCAGAATGTACGAGACGAAATACGGTGCGCGGATGCCCACCAAACCCGCGTTGCTCTCTGCCGCCAGTTTGATCGGCCGGCCTGCGACCGCGCGCGCCTTCTCCCCTGTGATATAGCCCAGCTCAACCATCCGGCGCAGCACCACCAACTGCCGCTCTTTGGCCAGTTTCATGTTCTGGTACGGCGAGTAGATGGATGGCCCGCGGATCAACCCCGCAAGCAGCGCAGTTTCGCCGAGATTCAGATCCTTGGCGTGCTTTCCGAAGTACACACGGGCCGCCAGCTCGACCCCATAGGCCCCGTGCCCGAAGTACACCTGATTGAGGTACCGTTCAAGGATCTCGGTCTTGGTCAGGCGACGCTCGATCTCGACCGCCAGGATCATCTCCGCAAGCTTCCGGCTGACCTGACGTTTCTGCGTGAGGAAGATGCTGCGGGCAAGCTGCTGCGTGATCGTGCTCCCGCCCTCGATCAATTCCCTGGCCTGCAAGTTGCGCCAGACCGCGCGGAGCGTGCCGCGCATATCCACGCCGCGGTGCTGATAAAAGCGATCATCTTCGACGGCGATGACAGCTTGCTGCAACGACTTAGGGATTTCGCTGAGCTTGACGATGTCGCGGTTCTCGCGGTAGAGGCTCGCAATAAGCTCTCCGTTACTGGCGTAAATCCGGGTGGACTCGCTGGGCGGGTTGTAGAGGGCGCTGACGTCCGGAAGAGACCGCGCGAAGGAGATCGTCATCCCCGCAAAGATGCCAAAGGCAATGAGGGCGGCGCCGAGGACTCCGGCACCGATAAAAAGAGGAAGGCGCCACCACTGCCGCCCAGGAGGAAGCTGGAACGCTCGTCTGATCTGTTTCACGTCTTAAGCTCTAACCTTCCTCAATAATATACCTTCCGGATAAACAGGAAGGGCCCGCTTGGGCCCCCCAGTGATCTAACTGGTGGAGACGAGGGGAGTCGAACCCCCGACCTCCTCGTTGCGAACGAGGCGCTCTCCCAACTGAGCCACGTCCCCACGAACAGAGGTATTATACGCGACCCTCGAGGAGCCAAGCAACCGTGACCGGCTGCGGAGATCTCGTGTCTGGGCATTGGAGATTGAGGGCAGGCTCTTGATGTCGGCGACGAGTCGGGGGGCTCGATCTTCCAGGCTGCCGGTCTATGGTGGGGCGCTCCGGCAGGACACAGACGATGCGAGAGGCGGCGGGGTTTCGGGGCGCAGGAATTCTTACTGCTCTCCTCATCCTTTTTGTCCTCACTACAGAAGCACCGGCACAGAGCGCCCGGCCTTCGTATACGTATATCGTCATCCGCGAAGGTCAGACCCTCTGGTCTCTCGCGCGCGCCTATGGCGTCTCCGTCGAACTCATCACGCAGGTGAACGGGCTACGCAGCCCTGATGCGATCCGCGTGGGGCAGCGGCTGAAGATTCCGGTTCCGAATACCCAAGCCCCAGGCTCGACGCCACGTCTCCCAAGTGTTGTTGCCCGCCACCAGTTTGTGTGGCCGGCCCGCGGTATGCTGACGTCGCGGTACGGTTGGAGACGGCGCCGGCATCATAGCGGCATCGACATCGGAGCCGACCGGGGCGCTCCTATCGTGGCAGCCCGAAACGGGGTTGTCGTGTTTGCAGGCTGGTACCATGCCTACGGACGCACGGTCATCATCGATCACGGCAATGGGTGGACGACTCTGTATGGCCACGCGTCCTCACTAGCGGTTCGCACCGGCCAGAACGTCTCCGCGGGCCAGCTCATCGCCCGAGTCGGTTGCACCGGACGGTGCACGGGTCCCCACCTGCATTTCGAGATCCGCGTCAATGGACGGGCGATGGATCCCCTTTCTGTCTCGCTCGTCGACCCACTGCAATTTCCCGCGCAGGAAACAGCGAACGCGGACCCGGCACCAGCTGTTGCGAGTCCGGCACGGGTCAACGTCGAAACCGTGGTGCACAGATCGATGGCGGCTGATGGACCGAGTGGACACATTATCCAGAACGTCGAGGACACACTCCGCGATGGGCAAGTCGTGCGGCGCATCGAGGTGACAACGAAGATTGAAGGTGGTCATGTCGTTCGATTGCGCAAAACATACGAGTTGGTGAATGGCGAACTTCAGCTCAAAAGCGAGACGCGTGAGGTAGTCGACACCACCCCCGAACGCCAGCGACAGCCTTAGTCCAGTACGCAAGCCGGGCAGCCTCCCGCGCCAGGTGGCTGATGTTTAGGTCGGTTGTGGCTGGGTAAATCAGCCTCAACCCACAGAACTCGGGAGGCGTGGATGATTACGGGAAACAGCTGGAAGCCTGAGCGAGTCAATCATCTCAGGAGCACCAGGGCGAGCGCCACTGCATCGCCCGATGCTCCATCAACCCTGATGGAGTTCGTGGGCATCGTGCTAGACCCGCAGATCCACACGGTTGCTCGCAAAGCGCCCGGCACCCCGCGGGATCTTCGACCACGCCTGTTGATCAAGCAATCGGCGTAGCCCACCACACCAACCACTACAACTACAACTGGGGGATCCCACATAGATCGGCTGCACTTAAAGTGCGCGCTCATGGATTTGATGGAGCACGACCTCGTCATCGTGGAGTCCAAAGAGGACGCGGCCGTTGTGGTAAAGGCTGCCCAGAAGCTTGGTTACGAGACATCCGCAGATCATCGGTCCTCAGAACAAGCCAATGGAACCTCCTGGGTGATCACGACAACGCGACTTCGCGACACGCAGGTTGAGGATCACCAAGGAACGCGATCTCCGGAGCCGTCGCAGGTCTCAGTCGAAGTCGGACGTTAGCTTAACGGGCGGCTGAGCGCACGGAGCTTCTAAGAAACATACCGAGACTGTCCCACACGTCAGGACTCTCGTAGCCAAGGCGCCAGAATGCCATGCCGGCCACCCCAAAGCGGGTGGCCATTATCATTCTGAGCTCCACGCTTCGGCCGCTCTCAAAGTAGACGGTGGTGCGCGGCGTTCTGAAGAACGGGACCTGTGCGAGCTCGTCCCACTGTACCTGCGCGCCGGACCGTGCCGCACGCGCCAGCGCTTCTCGCATCGAGATCTGCTCGCCGGGCCCCTCCGACCAGGCGTATCCGTAGAACGCGATTCCGAGGACCAGTTTTCGCGCAGGCACCGTTTGCGTCGCGAACCGCAGTACGGCCTCCACCCACGGCAGTGACGCCACCGGACCTGGAGGGCTGTTCGCCCAATGCTCGCCGTACGCCATCACCACGATCCAGTCACTGGCCTGTGCGAGGGCGGAATAATCGAATGCTCCGGACCACTCGTCGTTAAGCTGATCACTGACTTTCGCGGGGACCGCGATCGAGAGCGCACGACCGCGGGCGTGAACCTTCGTACTCAAATCGGCAACAAACGCGCTGAACGCGCGACGGTCCTGGGGCGGAACGTTCCCAAGAGCCAGGTGTATCCCGTCATACTTATAGAGATCCAGCAACTGCAGGATCTCGAACATGGCTCGGGCGCGCGCTCCGGAATCGGTGAGGACTGCATGTGCAATTTCCCTGCTCCACGCGTCATTGACGAAATTTGCCACACGAGCATGGACGGTGCTGCCCCGAGCATGGATCAGTGCAATGAGTTTGGCATTGTGCGTCCCCGCGAGGCGTCCTGATGTGTCCGCGACGGCAACGCTCGTCGTGATAACGCCGACGAGACGATGCCCCTGCGCCTGGATCGTCGCCCAGGAGTCTGGGTCGTCGTCCGAGTAATAGCCGTACGCCGCGATATGGCGCACCGGATTGGTTTGGGCGGGCATCGCAGCCGTTGCGATCACACAAGTGATGCCAAGCACAGCAAACCCGGCCCGCCGTAGGCATTGCGATAACAACAGTCTGCCCCCGCCGCCCGGCGCTTAACCGTCGCCGGGGCGCGGCCTGTCCTCCTCCGATTCGTACCCGTCCATGGAAAACGAAAGACGCGGGACTGTGCGTTAAGATAAATTCATGCGGATTGCAGCCATCGGCGCAGGCGGTACCGGAGGGTACTTTGGAGCTCAGCTACAGCGCAGCGGACAGGACGTCGCGTTTGTGGCACGTGGCGCGCATCTCGCCGCGATGCGCACAGAAGGTTTGCGCGTCGAGTCGGCAGTTGCCGACCCGTTCGTGCTTCGCGTTCGCGCCACAGACAATCCCGCTGAGATCGGACCCGTCGACCTCGTACTCTTCACCGTGAAATCGTACGATACGGCGACGGCGGCAAGACTGGTTCCGTCTTTGATCGGCAAAGACACCGCTGTTGTGACCTTGCAAAACGGTGTGGATAACGTCGATGTGCTCGTCGAGACCGTTGGAGCGCGCCAGGTCATGGGAGGCCTGTGCAGGATTTTCTCGACGATTGCCTCCCCCGGTGTGATCCGTCAGACGGGAGGGCCGCGGTCGGTCACTTTCGGAGAGCTAGAGGGAGAGATGTCGGACCGTGCCGGGGCAATCCTCGAGGTCTTCCGCGGAGCGGAGATTCCGACAGAACTGTCCCGCCAGATCCTGGTGGACATGTGGGAGAAGTACGTTTTCATCACCGCGCAGGGCGGCATGACCGCGTTGACCCGCCTGCCCATCGGACAGATCCTCGCGACGCCGGAGACACGGGAGATGTATCTGGACGCCGCCTCTGAGGTGGCCGCGGTAGGGCGCGCGCACGGCGTCCCGATTCCTCCGGGAGAACGCGAGCGCGTGCTGAAGTTCGCTCAGGCGTTGGAACCGGGTCTGTATTCCTCGCTCCACCACGATCTCACGCACGGTAATCGTATGGAAGTGGAGGCGTTGCCGGGAAACGTGGTAAGACTGGGCAGACGCTACGATGTTCCCACGCCGGTCTGCCGCGCGATCTACGCGGCGCTTCTTCCCCACGACCTGGCAGCTCGAAAAGCCAGGGGCCTGGCCCCTTCGTAACTGCGTGAGCTACCTCAAAATGACTAGATCAGGTCAGGTGACAAAACTGGGGCGGTCTTGAAGCTGCGGTGGCTGCGGTTCAATCAGTGTCCCATCGGTGATTGACTCCACCAAGGACGCCTCTTCGAACCACGACTTTGGTGGCACGTGACCCCAGAAGGTCGCGCGGCGCGGGTCATTGATGCTCCATCGGATCGGCTTCCAGTCAGGATCGGCAATGAGGTAGTCGCTCGCGTAGAGCTCGATCCTGTTCCGGTCACCATCGCGGAGGTAGACGAAGAGCGCGTTTGATAATCCATGGCGACCGGGGCCGCGCTCGATTGCGCCCGCTTCCCCCGCTGCGGCGAGAATGTCGCACGCGCGGAGCACCGCTAAAGCGTCCGGGACCCAGAAGCCCGCGTGGTGCACTCGTGGCCCGATCCCGTTCATCAGCGCAATGTCGTGGACGTTCTGCTTACGGTGCAGCCACGCCGCCCACAGTCGCGGTGGGCGATCGTCGGTCTCGGTGTACTCGGAGCACGAGAACCCCCATTCTCGGGTGTACCAATCATAGGCGGCCTGCACATCGGGAACCTGACAGTTCACGTGGTCGATGCGCATCACGTGGGGACCACGGTACAGGTCGAATCGCTGCAGGTGCCGGTCGACCGGCGCCATCTCGTGGTAGAACTCTACCGGCAGCCCGCTCGCGTCCTGAACGCGCAGCGCCCTTCCCTGCCCTTCTTCCTCGCCACCGACGACCCACCGCGTGGGTCTGTCTGCCGCCTCACACCGCCGCTGCAGACGGTCAAGATCATCTTCTCTCGCCACACGGAATGCGAAATGCGATACCCCTGCCGACGGAGCCTTGCGCAGCACAAAACTGTGGTGTTCTCGCTCCTCGAGGCCGCGGAGATACACGCGTCCTCGATCGTGCGATGTTTCGACGAACCCAAGCAGGTCTACGTAAAATGCTCGGGCGCGCTCAAGATCGGTGACGCGGTACTCCACGTGCCCCAGCCGCAAGATTTGTGCGACCGTACCAGTCATGGCTCCTCGCTCGTCTGCCGCGACGAGCCGGACCACTCGTCATAGTAGATGTGCACGGCCTCGTGACTCCATTCCTCAGGGGGCACGGGCGCTTCCAGTTCCTCCAGGCGGCGATATCGACCCCCGAAGAACAGCAGCGGCCGCGAACTCGCATCGCCCTCGTGCAGGGCCATCACTCTCCCCAGCACGATCCGGTGGTCTCCGGCTTCAATCGTCCGGTCGATTTCGCAACCCACCGCGGCAAGGCAGCCGACAAGGCGCGGGCCGCCGGTCCACGGAAGGAATCGAAACTCAGGCGGCCCTTCCGATTTCCAGGACCCCGCGAAGTAGCGCGAGAGTGCCTCCTGGTCTTCGGAGAGGACGTTGATGGAAAATCCACCGGCGCTTTCCAGAAACCGGTTCATGCGCGCGCGAATGTCCACGCAGATGAGCACGAGCAGCGGCTCGAGGGAGACCGACGTCACCGCATTAGCCGTCATGCCGTGGATCTCATCGCCCTCGCTGGCAGCGACCACGGTGACTCCGGTCGCAAAGAGGCCCATGATTTTCCGGAAGGCGGCCGGCGTCACCAAGGGCAGAGGATTAGACATTACTGGGTGGAAGGGTCGGAGCCGCCGCGCACAGGTTCCGCCTTCACCGGCCCGGGTTGCGTGGCCCCGTCCTCACGCGCCAGGAACTCGCGCACCCTGTTCATGTAAGGCTGGCGGTCGTAGGAGCCGAACGTGGCCATTTGCATCCGCACCGGGTCCCCGAAAAAGAAACGCTCGTAGATCACCTGCCGTGAGCCGAAGGAGCTGAGGGCCACATCCCAGGCCAGACGGAACAGTTTGATCCGATCCACCGCGCTGGCGCGCGCCGCCTGGTAGTACTTTTCAATAGCCGCGCCCATGGGCCCCGCAACGTCTGCCTTCGTCGGCCGGGCCATCATCCCGCTCGCCCCAAGCAGTTGAATGATTTCAATCATCTTCGGGTACATCCACGTGAACATATTCCGTGCCGCATCCAGCGGCGGCCAGGCCGGCGTCATGACTCCCCACCGATCCACGGCGGCGTCGGCCTCGCTCGCGCGGATGTACGCCTTCATGCTCTCGAGATAGTAGATGATCTCGGCGATCTTGCCTTGGACATGCTGGAACTGCTCGATCGCAATCGCATCGACGATCAGGGACGCCACGCCGAGGATGAACTCGGTCTTGGCGATGTTCTTGGTTACAACCTGGTGCGCCATGTGCGCCACGGCCCCCGTCGCCGAGAACGCTTTGTTCGCCCGCTCCACATCGCCGAGCAGAAAAATCCGCTCCCACGGGACCAGCACGTCGTCGAAGATGACGACCGCATCCATCTCCTCAAAGCGTGAGGTCAGCGGATAGTCAAATGCGTTCCCACCGGCATCGAACGTTTCGCGGCAGATGAACTTCAGTCCGGGGATGCCGCAGGGAATCGCAAACGCAAAGGCATACGGACGGTCCTCCTGGGCACCGCGCAGTAGTGTCGACGGAAAAACCATGATCTCGTCTGCGATCGGCAGCGTGGCCAGCATCCGTGCTCCGCGGATCACCACGCCGCCGTCCGTTTCCTTCACGACGCCCGCGGCGAGATACGGATCGGTCTGCCCGGCAGGGCCGGCGGCGCGGTTGGCCTGGGGATTGATCAGCGTATGGGTCAGGCAGAGGTCGCGTTCCCGGACCAGCTCATAATACCGTCTGACGTTGTCGGCGAATCGGGGGTCGTTCTGGCCGCAATACTCGGCAGCGGCGGCGAAGGCCATCGCGGCCCGGTTCAGGTAGTCGGGCGACCGGCCCATCATGCCACCTGAATAGTCTGCCCAGTGCTTCATCATGCGCCGGACGCGGCTGAGGTCGTCGCGCGAGCGCGGCATGAGGAACGAGAGCCCGACCCGTTCCCCGCTCGAGGGCGAGATATACGTCATGTCCTGCCGGGCGGCACGGTCGTGCTGCATGTCGTACAGCGCAGCAAGGCTCCGAATGACATTCCGAAACGCGGGGTGTGTGGCGACGTCTTTGACGCGCTCGCCGCCGACCCACACCTCTCGAGACTGACTGCGCAACCCCTCGATGAACTGCGCGCCCGTACGCGCGGGCATTACGGCTGCCCCCCAGTGCCCATTTTCGGAATGTGATGTGCACCCAGCGCGACGTGCACGGTCTTCAGCTCTGTATAGAAATCGAAACTGTAGTGGCCGCCTTCTCGGCCGATCCCGCTCTCTTTCATTCCTCCGAAGGGCGTGCGGAGGTCCCGCACGTTCTGTGAATTGATCCAGACCATTCCCGCGTCAACGGCCGCGGCCAGCCGGTGCGCACGCGACGCATCACGCGTCCATACGTAGGCCACGAGACCGTACCGCGTGTCATTGGCCATCCGGACGACCTCTGACTCGTCTCGAAACGGGATCGCCACGAGTACCGGTCCGAAGATCTCTTCCTGCGCGACCCGCATCCCGTTGTGGACGTCCACCAGGACGGTCGGCTCGAGGTAGTTGCCGCGCGGAAACCGCTCCGGCCGTTTGCCGCCGGTGGCGACCCGTGCGCCCTCTTTGAGTCCAACCTCGATGTAGCCCGAGACACGCGTCCAATGCTCGGGATGAATCAGGGGACCCAGTTCTGTGGTCTCCTCTAGTGGACCGCCGACCCGGATGTTGGAAGCGCGCCGGACCACGTTGTCGACAAATGCGTCGTAGATTGGCTCTTCGACGAACAGCCGCGAGCCGGCCGTGCATCGCTCACCGTTCAGCGAGAACAATCCGAAGATCGTGGCGTCGAGCGCGCGGTCGAGATCGGCATCCGCGAACACGACCACGGGCGACTTCCCTCCAAGTTCCATTGAGAACCGCTTCAGCGTCGCCGCACCGTTGCGCATGATCTCCTTCCCCGTCGTGGTTTCACCGGTAAACGAGATCAACTGAGCCATCGGGTGAGCCACGAGGGCCGCTCCGGTGGTCTCACCGAAGCCCTGCACGACATTGAAAATGCCCGGCGGCAGGTCCGCGTGTTGAATGACTTCCGCCAGTTCCTGCGCGCTCACCGGAGCCCATTCTGCGGGCTTCAGCACGCACGTGTTTCCCGCCGCGAGGCACGGCGCGACCTTCCACGTCTCAAGCATGAACGGGGTGTTCCAGGGCGTAATGAGGCCCGCCACGCCCACGGGCTGCCGGATGGTGTAGTTGACGAACGTCTCGCCTACCGGGTACGTCTCGCCCGTCATCCGGGTCGCCATCTCCGCGAAAAAGCGGAAGTTGTCGGCCGCCCGTGGGATCTGCCCCTTTCGCACCTGGCTGATGGGGATCCCCGTGTCGAGCGTCTCCATGAGGGCGATCGCATCGACGTGGTGATCGATGGCATCGGCCACCCTCGTCAATGCTTTCGCGCGGTCGGCGGGAGCCATCCGCGGCCACGGTCCCGTGTCAAACGCTTTGCGCGCAGCGCGAACGGCCCGGTCGACGTCTGCCTGGCCACCCTCGGCGACTTGTGTAAGCGGATCATTGGTGGCCGGATTCAAGGTCGCGAATGTGCGGCCTTCGACGCCGTCAACAAACTCGCCGTCGATGAAATGCCGGGCCGGGCCGACCACGACTTGTGATGCTCGCTCGGGCGCATCGCTCACGGCGTGCTCGATCCACCAACGCGGGCGGGTTCGGCAAGCAAACCGTACGAGGTCATCACCTGCTTCAGTTTCTGCACGTTCTCGGGAGCCATGGGGGCGAGGGGCAATCTGACCTCGGGATCAATCTTGCCCATCAGCCCGAGCGCCGTTTTCGCCGGCACGGGGTTTGTCTCGAGGAACAACGCGTCATTCATCGGTAGCAGGCGATAGTGCAGCTCGCGAGCTTCGTCCCATTTTCCGGCTGCCGTAAGGTCATAGAGCCGGGCGACATCCTTCGGCAGCACGTTTCCGGTGGCGCTCACGTATCCCGCGCCGCCGATGGCCAGCACCGGGAAGCACAGCAGCTCGATGCCCGAGTAGACCAGGAACGACCGGTCGCAGGCATGGAGCACCCGGTTGATGTGCTCGAAATCTTTGTTCGCTTCTTTGACGCCGATGATGTTCCGGCAGTCCCGCGCCAGCGCGGCCATCGTGTGAGGCTCCATATTCACGGCCGTCCGCCCCGGGATGTTGTAGATGATGATGGGGATATCCACCTGGTCGGCAATGCTGCGGAAGTGCCGGTACAGACCGTCCTGCGTCGGGCGGACATAGTAGGGAACGACTACCAGCCCCGCATCGGCGCCGGCCTTCTTCGCGAACCTGGTGAGACGCAGCGTCTCTGCGTGGTTCGCCGTTCCCGTGCCGGCGATCAGCGGCACGCGGCGGCGCACGGTGCGCACAGACATGTCGATCAGGTGCTCGCGCTCGTCGAGGCTCAGCGAGCCGGGTTCGCCCGTCGTGCCGGCAATAACCACGCCGTGGCTGCCGCTCTCGATCTGCCATTCCAGCAGCTGCACAAACCGGGGCTCGTCGAACTGGCCACCGTGGAACGGGGTGACGACGGGAACGAGAGAGCCTTTCAGCTGGTGACTCATCGCGCTCCTACACGGCGCTGAAGCTGCTCGATGAGTGCGGCCAACCTGTCTTTTCTCACCACCACCTGTACCTGTGTGCCCTCCCCGATCCGCTCGTGTTCATTGTGCGCCTCCACAGCGCAGACGATGCGCCGCCCGTCGAGCTCGATCAACCGCGCCCGCGCGGTGACGCGTTCTCCAATGCCGGTGGGCGCCAGATGGGTGACGCTGATGCTATGGCCGACCGCGTCTTCTCCGGGCTCGAGATACGGCAGGATGATCTTCCGGCACGCGAGCTCCATGTGCCGGACCATGGACCAGGTGGAGTACAGCGGGTGCACCGGCCCCAGTTCCTCAAACGTGGCCACCATATCCGGTGTCACGGTGACTGTTACGGTCGCTTCCGCGCCCGGGTGCAATCCTTGTTTCACATTGTACAGCGTTCTATCGGCGGATAAGTGGTCCTGCGAGGAGTGCTTTTGCGGCATGGTGAAGCCCTCTTCACTCCTCCCATGTCCCTCTCGCAGCAGATCGCTCAGTTTATTGCCAGCGGAATCATCAATGGAACAATCTATGCGCTGCTGGGGCTGGGACTCGTTGCCATCCACAGCGTGACCCGGGTCGTGAACGTGGCTCAGGGCGAGTTTGCCGCCTTCGGCGCGCTCCTGGCCGTGAGTCTCATGGCGGCCGGCCTGCCCTTGCCCGTGTCGCTCGTCGCGGCCGTCGCGGCTGCCGCACTGCTCGGAGGAGGCATCCACCGCGCCGCGATCCGTCCTGTCCGGAACGCGACGCCGCTGGTCCTGCTGATCATCACGATCGCTGTTCATCTGGCTCTCAAGGGCGTGCTGTTGCTTCTCTGGGGCACCGATCCATACACGCTTCGGCCGTTCACGGTGGGACCGCCGATTCGCATCCTGTCCGCAGTCTTGACGCGGCAGAGCCTGTGGGTGATCAGTGTGACAGCCGTCGCCCTGATCGTCTTGTATTTGTTCTTTACAAAGACCATCCGCGGCAAGTCGCTCCGGGCGTGCGCCGTGAATCCAACCGCGGCCAGGCTCGTCGGAATCCGAGTTGAGTGGATGGGGACACTCGCGTGGACGATTGCCGGAGGCCTCGGGGGCTTAGCCGG
The DNA here is from genome assembly GCA_020028455.1 of Armatimonadota bacterium. Lineage (GTDB taxonomy): Bacteria > Sysuimicrobiota > Sysuimicrobiia > Sysuimicrobiales > Kaftiobacteriaceae > JACPRY01. Next base: position 18,271 of record JAHZOA010000022.1, read on the forward strand.
GGTGCTTATTACCCCCCTGACGCTGGCGACCTACGACATGGGGCTCATCCTTGGCCTCAAGGGATTCGTGGGCGCCGTGGTCGTGGGGATGGCCAGCTATCCGTGGACGGTGGTCGCCTGCATCCTCTTTGGGATTGTGGAGTCGCTTGGCACAGGCCTGATCTCCTCGAACTACCGCGATGCCATCGCTTTCGGCGCGTTGATTGTTGTGCTCTTGTGGCGGGCCATCGCGACACTGCGGGTCGGCTGGATCGTCAGCGAGGAAGTGGCGCAAGAGTAGATGTCTCTACTGGGCAGGCGGTGAGGCCGGTGAATATTGCTTGGTGCGTGCTTAAGTGACCCAGCGCCTGTGGCTCCTTGGGTTCATCGTTGTCCTCATCATCACGCCGGCTCTCGTGACCGGTCGCGTCAGTCTCAGCATCTTCATCTTCGTCGGTCTGTTTAGCCTGATCGTCATCGGGCTGACTCTGCTGGCAGGCCACGCGGGACAAGTCTCTCTCGGTCAGGCTGCATTTTACGGAATCGGGGCGTACATCTCCGCGATCACGACGCTGCGGCTGGGTCTTCCGCCGGTGCTTGGGGTGATGCTGGCCGTTACTGGTGCGGCGTTCATCGCGTACCTGATCGGCGCCCCGATCTTCTTCCTGCGCGGCCACTTCCTCGTGCTCGGGACGCTCGGCCTCAACATCGTCGTCGATGTGGTGATCCGGAACGTGCAGGGCCTGACCGGCGGGCCCACAGGTCTGACCGGCATCCCGCCGTTGTCGGTCGGCAGAACCATCATCGCGGGCGATCGAGCCTATTACTACTTGATCTGGACTCTGGTCCTCGTGGCGCTGTGGCTTGGACGGAATCTCATCCATTCGCGCATCGGGCGGGCGCTGGCCGCGATCCGGGCGAGCGAGGTCGCAGCCGCAACTCTCGGCATCAACCCCGCGTTCTACAAAGCCCGCATGCTAGCGCTCAGCGCCGCGTTCGCGGGGCTCGCAGGCGCTCTCTACGTCCACTATCTCGGCTTCGTCAGCCCCTCCCCCTTTGCATTCAACTTCTCGATCGACCTTCTCGTGATGAGCGTGCTCGGTGGCATTGCATACCTGCCGGGAGCCGTGCTTGGGACTGCGGTCCTGACGGTGTTGCGTGAGGTGCTGCGCACTATCATGCCTCGACTCCTCGGAACCGGGGCGTCGGCGGAGTACGAAATCGTCGTCTTTGGTCTGCTCCTCGCGCTGGTCGT
>JAHZOA010000259.1 GCA_020028455.1 Armatimonadota bacterium
CGATCCGCAGCACAACGCAAACATCGAGGCGCGGACGATCATCCCTGAGATTCCCAATGACGGCCGGGCCGACTTCGCGGCCAACCCATGGAATGGGCCGGTGCCGGCGTACAGCCAGGTCGCTGCCAGGGCATGCAGCGTCAACCCGGTTACCGGATGTCTGCGGCGCGAAATCACGCGCGAGATACCGACGCCGTTCGTCCAGGTGCAGTACGCCCATCAGGCATCCATTGGCGTGCAGCGCCAGATGGGCACCGTGATGGCGCTCGAGAGCAACTTCGTCTACACCGCCGGCCGGGCCGAAGAGCGCGACCACAACATGAACCTGGCCTACAATCCCGCAACCGGCGTGAACTCCCCGTTCTCGAACATCAACCTCCGCCCCTTTCCTCAGTGGGGCCTGGTGCTCGGGGAGTTCATGAACGGAGAATCGGAGTACAAGGCGCTGGAAACGAGCTTCACCAAGCGCATGAGCAACAACTGGCAGGCCTCCGCGACCTACACGCTGGGCGGTTTCTGGGATTCCAACTCCGATCCGGTGAGCATCGTCTTCACCGGGGCCCCCGATCCGATCGAGGTGCCGCTCGGTTTCCCGGTCGCCCGCGATCTCGGCAGGGAGTGGACGCGGGCCTCGACCGATCAGCGCCATCGGGCGGTGTTCAACGGCATCTGGGAGGCCAGGTACGGTTTCCAGTTGAGCGGCGTGTACTTCTACGGCTCCGGCCAGCGCTTCGGCACGACGTACGGCGCCAACGTGCGTGACACCGGGGTGGGAACGACGGGCCGCTTGCGTCCCGACGGCTCCATCACGGCGCGAAACAACCTTGTTGGGAAGCCGATCCACCGGACGGATCTCAGAATTCAGCGGCGGTTCCGGCTCAGAGGCCGCGCGACAGCCGACGGTATTTTCGAGGCGTTCAACCTCTTCAATCACCAGAACTACGGGTCTTACGTGACCAATGAAAGCAACGCCAGGTTCGGACAGCCGCAGGGGAACAGCAATATCTCGTATCAGCCGCGCGTGCTGCAGATGGGGTTCCGCCTCGCGTTCTAGCGATCGGATTCTCGCAACTCGGGCAGCGCGCGGCGACTTCTGCGGCGCCCTGTTGTAGCGAATTGATAATGTCCCCTCGCGAGCGAAATAGAAATGTCCCCTCTAAGCTGGTGACCTCGAAGGAGGTCGCCGTTGGGGAGGACAAGGCTGACGCGGGTGGAGGTGTTGAGCCGCGTGAAAGCGGGAACGCTGAGTCTGAGATCGGCGGCGACGTTGCTGGCCGTGAGCTATCGGCAGGCGAAACGTCTGGCGCAGCGATATCGGGCGGAAGGCGCGAAGGGACTCACACATCGGAGCGCTGGTGGTCCGTCGAACCACGCGCGGCCCCCGGCCGAACGGGAGCGCGCGTTGGCGCTGGTGCGGGCGACGTACGGCGGGAGCGTCGACCTGCGGTTTGGGCCGACGCTAGCCGCCGAGCATTTGGCCAGCGAAGACGGGATCACGGTGCATCACGACACGTTGCGCCGGTGGATGCTGGCCACGGGCTTGTGGAGTCGCACGCGCACACGATCACCGCATCGCCAGCGGCGGGAACGCAAGGCGCATTTCGGCGAGCTGGTGCAGCTCGATGGCAGTTTCCACTTGTGGTACGAGGCGCGGGCCCCGCGCGGGTGCTTGATGACGCTGGTCGACGATGCGACGGGACGGACGCTCGCCCGGCTCGGGGCCGAGGAGACGATCTGGGCAGCGGCCGACGTGTTGCGTCGGTGGATTGAGGGCTACGGCGTCCCGCTGGCGCTCTATACGGACTGGAAAAATGTCTATGTCCGGGTGCCGACAGCGGAGGAGCAGGCCACGGGGGCCGTGCCGCTGACGCAGTTTGGCCGCATGTGCGCGGCGTTGGGGATTCAGATCATCGCCGCGAGCTCGCCACAGGCGAAAGGGCGGGTCGAGCGCAATCACGGGACACATCAGGACCGCCTCGTGAAGAAATTACGGCGGTTGGGGGTCACCGCCGCGGCCGCCGCGAATGCGTTTCTGGAGACGACGTATCTGCCCGAGCACAACGCCCGCTTTGCGCAGGCACCCCGGTCGACCGACGACTTTCATCGGCGGACACCGAGTGGCCTCACGCTCGATCGCGTGTTGCAGCTCGAGGAGACGCGCGTCCTGTCCAACGACTGGGTGATCCGCTACGACACGCGGTACTTCCAGGTGGCGCGGCAGAGCCACCAGGCGCCCGCGCGGAGCACCGTGCTTGTGCGCGAGAACGCGGCCGGCGCGATTGAGCTTCGCTATCGGGGGCGCCTGATGCGGTGGACGGAGATCCCGGCACCGCTGGCCAAGCCGACCGTGGCGCCGACGCTTGGCCGGAGCCCCACGGCCGTGCCGGCTCGCCGCGTGTGGCGACCGAGCGCCGAGCACCCCTGGCGGCAAGACTATGGCACGATCCAGCAAGGCGTCGTCGAGTTGGCGCGCGGAGGTCCATGAAGAGGCCATGGACGCTGCCGAAGCGTGGACGCTGAAGAACGCGCCCACCGCTTCTTGCAAAACGCACAGTGCGCGTTTCGCACAGCGCCCACAGGCCGATGTCTTTTCTCTCAGGACCCCAGACCGACAGGGGACATTTCTATTTCGCTAAGAATGGGGACATTTCTATTTCGCGTTGACACAATCCGGATCAATCCTTGACATCGACATGATGCGGGTGTATGTGGAGCGGGTTGGAAAAGGAGCGTTATCACATGCGAAACCGGTTCAGAGGCTCGATGGTTCCGATCGCGACGGCCGCCCTGGTCGCTGTCCTGTTGCTGCCACTGACACCGGCCTCCGGTCAGCCTCCGGCTTATAAGGCGCCGCGTACGGCGGACGGCAAGCCCAACCTGAACGGTATTTGGCAGGCCCTGACCACGGCCAATTGGGATATTCAGGACCACGCGGCGCGTCAGGGACCGGTGATCGCTCTCGGCGCGGCCTTCAGCGTTCCCGCGGGGCAAGGCGTGGTGGAGGGCAATGAGATTCCGTACCAGCCGTGGGCAGCTGCGAAGAAAAAGGAGAACGCCGCAAACTGGCTGACGCTTGACCCGGAAATCAAGTGCTATCTACCTGGGGTGCCGCGCGCCACGTACATGCCATATCCATTTCACATTGTTCAGAGTCCGAAAGTCATCCTGATCGGCTACGAGTTTGCGAGTGCCAGTCGCACGATCTTCATGGATAGTACGGAGGAGAGTCCTGTCGACACGTGGATGGGATGGTCGCGAGGCCGCTGGGAGGGGGATACACTGGTCGTCGACGTGACGAGCTTCAACGACCAGTCATGGTTCGACAGGGCCGGAAATTTCCACAGCGACGCCTTGCACGTCGTCGAGCGGTACACCCCCATCAGTCCTGACGCCCTCCGCTACGAAGTCACCATCGAAGATCCGAAGGTGTTTACGCGGCCCTGGAAGATGACC
>JAHZOA010000023.1 GCA_020028455.1 Armatimonadota bacterium
GATGTCCAGAGATCCTGGACCGCCGTCGATGGTGAGCGTGGCGACCGCCATTCAGGAAGGCGCGATGGCTTACCTGGCGCGCCAGTTGCGGACGATGATGCCGTTCATTGCTTTGGTCACCATCGGGCTCTACCTGTTATACCGTCCGATCTACGCCGATCGACCGACGCTGGCGGTCGGCGTCGCGGTTGCGTTCCTGCTTGGTTGCTTTGCGTCCTACGGAGCCGGGTATGTTGGTATGACCTCGGCGGTCCATGGCAACGTTCGGGTGGCCAACGCGGCACGGCGCAGCTACCGTGAGGCCCTGCAGATCGCGTTCCAGGCAGGCACCGTTTCCGGGATGTTCACTGTGGGGCTGGGATTGCTGGGCGCGACGATCATGTTCATGTACTTCCGGGAGAACGCGATGCGCGTGCTCGTGGGCTTCGGCTTCGGCGGCTCGCTCGTCGCAGCATTCATGCGCGTCGGCGGTGGCATTTACACGAAGGCGGCCGACGTGGGCGCCGACCTCGTCGGGAAGGTTGAGGTCGGAATCCCTGAAGATGATCCACGGAATGCGGCCGTCATCGCAGACAACGTCGGCGATAACGTCGGCGACTGCGCGGGGATGGCGGCGGACGTCTTCGAGAGTTACGAGGTCACGCTCGTCGCGGCAATCATCCTCGGCGCAGCGACGCTGCTCGATCCGGAGTTTGTCGCGCGCTACGGCGGCCCCGCGGCCGCCGGCGCCTTCGCCTTGAAGCTCATCATCTATCCCTTGCTGGTCCGGGCGATCGGCGTCTTTGCCTCACTGTTCGGCACGTGGGTGGTGCGAGGGCGCGACGAGGAGATTGGCGATCCGATGCGACCAATCAACGTCGGATTCTGGACCGCCGCTGTGCTGTCGGCGGCGGGCTTCGGCCTCGTCAATGCGTTCTATCTAAAGGATCCAACTACAGGCGCTCCTGACTTCCGATTCTTCTTCGCGACCCTGACCGGGATTCTGCTGGCGCTGGTGATCGGCTGGCTGACCGAGATCTATACGCACCCGGATCGAGGTCCTGTGCGCGAGATCGCTTACTCAGCGAAGACAGGTCCCGCCACGCTGCTTCTCACGGGTCTGGGCGCCGGTCTGGAGAGCACCGTGTGGGCGATCCTGGCTATTGCGGTCACGCTGGCGGCCTCATTCACAATCTTCAGCGGAAGTGTTGCGCTCGGAGCGTATGGGATCGCACTCGCGGGATTGGGTTTGCTCACGACCACGGGGTACATCCTGGCGGAGGACACGTTCGGTCCCATCGTGGACAATGCCAACGGCATCTTCGAGATGTCGGGAGTGGAGCGTGGGGAGTCGCTGGCAGGTCGTATCGTGGCGCGGCTGGACCAAGTCGGCAACACGACGAAGGCGCTCACCAAGGGCTTCGCGATCGCCACCGCGGTCGTGGCAGCCATCGCGCTGTTTCGCTCGTTTATCGGTGAGGCACGGCTCTTTGTGCGCGTCGAAGAACTTGTCGGCTCGAGCGCGCAGCAGGCGGGCGAAATGCTCTCCCGCGTCGGCATTCAGGTCAATCTTCCCCTCGTGTTCATCGGTATGCTGATCGGCGGCGCGGTCCCGTTCCTTGTGTCGGCATTCCTGATCCGTGCAGTGGGACGATCGGCGTTCCTCGTGGTGGAGGAAGTGCGCCGGCAATTTAGGGAGATTCCCGGACTGCTCGCGGGAACCGCGCGACCCGACTATTCCCGCTGCGTGGATATCGTGACTAAGGCGGCACAGCGCGAGCTTATGGGACCGGGCATCATCGCGATCAGCGTGCCGATCCTGGTTGGTTTCGGGTTGGGCGCGGCCCCGCTCGGCGCATACCTCGCCGGTGCGATCCTCACGGCGCAGCTGCTGGCGGTCTTCATGGCCAACACCGGCGGCGCGTGGGACAATGCCAAGAAAAAGATCGAGGATGGTTACCTTGGCGGCAAGGGCAGCGACGCCCACAAAGCGGGGGTGATCGGTGATACGGTCGGTGATCCTCTCAAGGACACAGCCGGACCGGCCCTCAACCCGATCATCAAAGTGATGAATCTCGTGGCGATCCTCATCGCGCCGGTCGTGATCGCTCCGATTTCGTCCGGCGTGCGTCTCAGCGTCGTCGTCATCACACTCGCGCTCGTCACAGTTGCGGTCGTCCTGAGCCGGCGGACCACGATTCATGAAGAGGAACTCACGCCCCCTACGGATCCTGCCAAACCACCGAGGCCCCCGGCGCTTGTGAGATAGACCAAAACCGTGGCGCTTGCCGCCCTCAGGCGTGTACTGGTCGGGCCTCCTTTAGAAACCCGCCAGCTTATCCACCAACGCATCACCAAGCTCAAGGGGCTCGCGGTCTTCTCCTCCGATGCCCTGTCATCCACGGCGTACGCTACCGAAGAGATCCTGCTCGTCCTCGTGGCCGCCGGCGCCGCAGCTCTGCAACTCTCGCTGCCGGTCGCCGCCGGGATTTCCGCGGTCCTGGCCATTGTCGCGTTTTCGTATTATCAGACGATTCACGCCTATCCATCGGGCGGCGGCGCGTACATCGTCGCTCATGATAACCTCGGCATCTGGCCGGGCCTGGTTGCTGCGGCGGCACTGCTGATTGACTACGTCCTCACGGTATCGGTGAGCGTCGCGGCCGGCGTGGCCGCCGTCACGTCCGCCGTGCCATCACTGTTTGGCATCCGCGTCTGGCTCGCCATCGGTGCGATTCTCGTAGTCGCCGTGATCAATCTTCGGGGCGTGCGCGAGTCGGCGACGATCTTTGCCGTCCCCACGTATCTGTTCATCGGCAGCCTTGGGATTGTGATCGCCGTCGGGTTGGCGCGCACGCTCGGCCAGCCACCGGTCCCGTCACAGGTAGAACCGGCGGGTGCGTTCGCTCCACTGACCGTGTTCTTGATCTTGAGGGCGTACGCGAGCGGTTCCGCCGCGATGACCGGCGTTGAGGCGATCAGTAACGGGATTCCTGCGTTTCGCCCTCCGGAGGCGCGCAACGCCGGCATCACGCTGATCTGGATGGCGGCGATCCTCATCACGATGTTCATGGGGGTGACGTTTCTCTCGCACCAGCTGGGGATCGTGCCGAGGGAACATGAGACCGTCGTCTCGCAGGTGGCCCGCGCGGTCTTCGGCACCGGGCCGTTCTATTTCATCGTTCAGGCGGCGACGGCGCTGATCCTCATCCTCGCTGCCAACACAAGTTTTGCCGACTTCCCACGGCTGTCATCCATCCTGTCGCGCGATGGTTTCCTGCCGCGTCAGCTGGCCAATCTCGGCGACCGTCTGGTGTTTGCGAACGGCATCATCGTCCTCGCGCTCCTCTCGGCGCTGCTCGTTTTTGTCTTCCGCGCGGATACGCACTCACTGATTCCCCTATACGCAGTGGGCGTGTTCCTTTCGTTCACGCTGTCCCAAAGCGGAATGGTGAAGCGCTGGTGGACACGTCGGGGCCCCGGCTGGACGCGCAACCTGATCATCAACGGCATCGGCGCGGTGACCACGGCCGTGGTGCTTGCCGTGGTGGTGACCACCAAATTCCTCAACGGCGCCTGGATCGTCCTGGTGCTCATCCCGGTCAATGTCTGGATCATGTACCGCATCTACGCCCACTACCGGGAGGTCCGCGAGCAACTTACGCTCGAGGGCGCGCGCGTTCCTGAGGCGATCCGGAAGCATAAGGTGGTGGTCCCGGTCGGCGGGATGCACCGCGGGGTGCTGCCGGCGCTGCGCTATGCGAAATCGCTGGGCGGTGACGTCGTGGCTGTGACGGTGGACGTGGATCCGCGTCGCACGCAGGACGTGCAGGAGAAGTGGGAGCGGTGGGGGATGGACGTACCTTTGAAGATCCTGCCTTCACCGTACCGTTCCGTGCTCGACCCGCTGCTCCGTTACTTGAACAGCCTGGAATGGGAGATTGGCTTCGACCAGCAGATTACGGTTGTACTTCCGGAGTTCGTGCCCACCAGATGGTGGCATTTCTTCCTGCACGGCCAGTCTGCATTTCTGCTCAAGCTCGCGCTCTTCTTTCGCAGGCGCCAAGGATACCGAGTCATGGTCGTCACCGACGTCCCGTACTATCTCACCGAAGACGTACTTGCTCCCGATCGACCACCGGCCGCGCCCCTGGCTCTGCAGATTGCGTTGACCGCCACAGGATGCGCGCTGACCGGCGCCGCTTTCGCAGCGTCCCTGGTCCGCGAGTGGCCGACGATTGCCACCGAGGTGCTCGGCATCGCCTTCGTGATCACGCTGGCCGCGCTTGCGTTCCTGCTGTTGGTGAGGGCGGTCGTCAGCGGGCGTTAACAAGGTCTGGTCATGACGCGCCAGTGGATCTTTCACCTACTCATAATCGGAGCGATCTGGTTTGCCGTTCTGGCAGCAAGCGGGGGCTCCAGCCGTGGAACGAGCGCTCCACTTTCTCTACGAGCATCTCAACCAGTTCTACAACTTCAAAGGCCTACATACGTTCAAGGAGAAGGTAGGATGATGCGCTAGACAGTCTACCCAAGTATGGAACCGCTACAACGCGCGTGGCGTCAGCTCGATTATCTTATGGTCGGCTTCATGATGACGTACGGCACCCGGCTGCTGCGGATTGCTCTGGCCATCGTGTTCATCTGGTTTGGGGGCCTGAAGATCACAGGGCGCAGTCCAGTGGCGGATCTGGTTGCCCAGACCGTCTACTGGTTTCCTCCGGAACGCTTTATGCCGCTGCTCGGCATCTGGGAGATGGTGGTGGGATTGGGGCTGCTGTTCGGTGTCGCATTGCGCCTCGTGCTCCTGCTCTTCTGGCTGCAGATGGCAGGCACGTTCCTCGTGCTCGTGCTGCGTCCGGACCTAACTTTCCAGTCCGGCAATCCGCTACTGTTGACCGTCCTAGGTGAGTTTGTGATCAAGAATCTCGTACTGATTGCCGCCGGGCTCGTGATCGGAAGCACTGTACGACAGGCATCGCAGCGATGAGGTTGCCCCTTCACTCAGAATTGTCCGCTGAATCGGCGATCTTTGTTTCATGAGTGATTCGCACCCCCTGACCTTTGGGGTGTAGGGGATCTGAAGACGGCGGAGGCAGTGGAGGGCTCGGCGTGACATCTCTGGCTATCCCAGCTTGGCAGATTATCGTCAGGACGGCTGTGATCTATCTGGCCGTGTACGGTGGGTTGCGTCTCATGGGCAAACGGGAACTCGGGCAAATGACGGTCTTCGACCTGGTTGTCATCCTGCTGATCGCCAACGCCGTCCAGAATGCGATGGTTGGCCCGGACGTGTCCCTCACGGGAGGCGTCCTTGCCGCGGGGGTTCTGCTCGTGATGAACAAGGCGATCTCGGTCCTGCGGTTGCACAGTGAGTTCTGGGGGCGGCTCCTGGAGGGAACGCCGACCCTGCTCATCCAACATGGTGAGTTCGTCACGCCGCACCTCCGTCGTGAAGGTCTTAAGGAGAGCGAGGTAGAGATGGCGATGCGGGAGCACGGCATCACGTCGGTGGAGGAGGTGAAGTTCGCAGTGCTGGAGACCGACGGAACGATCAGCTTCATCCCGAAGGACGCTCCCGTCGTTCGCACGAGACGGCGGATCCGCCAGTTCCGGCGGAGTTGAAAGGCACAATGGGCAGAGATTCTCCGAGAGAGGGAAAGGCGTAGCATTGAAGGGTACGTGAACAGGGTCTGGTTTCTCCGCGTCCTTGTCGTCGCGTTTATCTGGGTTGTTGTCAGCCGCCTGACCGAAATCGAAGCGCTCGCCCGCGCCTTCCTCCAGGCACGCTGGGAATGGCTCCTCGCGGCCGGACTGATTCAGGGCCTCTACTTTCTGGTGTTCGCCGCGGTCTACCAGTCCGCGTTCGACACCGTCGGAGTGCGGGCCCGCATCCGCCATCTCCTTCCGGTCGTTTTCGCCTCCATTGCGGTCAGTGTCGCCACGCGGGGCATCGGGGGCGCGGTGCTCTTTGTCGACGACGCCTCACGACGCGGAGAGTCTCCGGGTCGGACGGCAGTCGGCATGCTGCTCTCGCTGATCGCGGACCTCACTGCGTTCATGCTTGTTCTCGTCCCTGGAGTAGTAGTTCTGCTTGTCTTCCACGCCCTTGAGCCGTATGAGGTCGTAGCTGCGGCGATCCTCGTCGCGATTGTGAGCGCACTGTGTGGTGTCATGCTCGTGGGACTCTGGCGGCCTGGCTGGGTGCGCTCCTTGCTCCGCGGGCTCCAACGGATGGCGAACGCGATCGGGGCCAAATTCCACCGCGCTGAACTTGTGCCCTCGGGCTGGGCCGACCGAAGCTCAGACGAGTTCGCGAACGCGACGAGCGCGATGGCTGCCCATCCGCTGCGCCTTGTCAGGACCATCGGCATAGCCCTCGGCGCGCACATCCTCGATCTGGCCAGCTTGTACCTCGTTGCGCTGGCCTTCTACGGCAAGATCGGAATCGGTCCGCTCGTGGCGGGGTACGCCATGGCCATTGTGTTCTGGACCGTCTCAATTACTCCGCAGGGGATTGGCGTCGTCGAGGGAGGCATGACTCTAGTCTTTGCCTCATTGGGGGTCCCTGTCGAGAAAGCAACGCTCATCGCTCTGGGGTTCCGGGGTTTGACCTTCTGGCTGCCGATGGCGGCCGGCTTCTTTGTCCTGCGCCGCCTGCGATCGTTTACCGGAGATGTTGAAACACAGACGACGCTCTGGGGAGTGCGGGCCGCAGCCATCCTGACCGGAGTTACCGGCCTTGTGAACCTGATCTCGGGTATCATCCCTTCCCTCCACGACCGTATGGTTGTGCTAGAATCCGTCCTGCCGCTGGCCGTTCGTCACGGTGCTCGCCTCGCGGCGGTCACCGCCGGTTTGGCACTACTCTTTCTTGCGATCGGGCTGTGGCGGCGGAAACGCGCGGCCTGGTATCTCACGCTCCTCGCGCTCGCCGTCTCTCTTGTCAGCCATCTGATCAAAGGTCTTGACTATGAAGAAGCGGCTTTGGCCGCCCTGACTGGCGCCTGGTTGGTCGTTCTCCGTTCGCACTACCAGACTCGCTCCGATCCACCCTCGGTGAGGCGCGGACTGGTGGCGGCAGTGGTCGCGTCTGGTCTTGCGCTAACCTACGGGGCGGTCGGATTCTACCTGCTCGACCGACACTTCCACGTGAACTTTGGCTTCAGCGCCGCCGTGCGCCAGACGCTGATGATGTTCGCGGCGTACTCGGACCCCGGGCTGCAGCCTATCACTGGATACGGGCGATACTTCGCAGACTCGATTTACGTTGTCGGCGCCTTGACGATGGTATACGCGCTCGTGATGCTCCTGCGTCCCGTTCTCCTGAGAGCCTCGGCATCGGCCGACGACCGGGCCAGAGCGCAGGGTACGGTGGAACAGTTCGGCCGCTCGTCCCTCGCACGCTTCACACTCTTCCCGGACAAGTGGTACTACTTCAGCCCCAACGGCTCAATCGTGGCGTACGCCGTCAAGGGACGGATCGCGCTCGCACTGGGAGATCCAATTGGCCCTGAGCGTGATGCCGCACCGGCTATCGAGGGTTTTCAAACGCTCTGCGTGCGCAACGACTGGAGGGCCGCCTTTTATCAGACACTCCCTGACTATCTGCATCACTATCGGGCGACGGGTTTCCTTGCCTTGCACATCGGCGATGAGGGGATTGTCGATCTGGGGGCGTTCTCAATAGAGGGAAAGGAAGGAAAGGCCCTGCGCAGCGCCGTGAACCGCCTGAGCCGCCTCAACTACCGGGCGGTGCTCCATGAGCCGCTGCTCTCTGACCCCTTCCTGGAAGAACTCCGGCTGGTCAGCAATGACTGGTTGACGTCTATGCGTGGGGCGGAAAAGGGATTCTCACTCGGCTGGTTCGACGATGAGTACATCCGCACTGGCCCTGTCATGGTAGTTCACGATCCGGACGGGCGCGTCATGGCATTCGCCAACATCATCCCTGAATACCAACAAAACGAACTTACGATCGATTTAATGCGGCGGCGGGCCAGCGCACCGTCCGGCACGATGGATTTTCTCTTCGCCAACCTCCTTCAATGGGGGAAAGACCGCGGGTATGCCACATTCAACCTAGGCCTCAGCCCGCTCGCCGGCGTCGGGCAGCAGGCGGGGGCTCCAGCCGTGGAACGAGCGCTCCACTTTCTCTACGAGCATCTCAACCAGTTCTACAACTTCAAAGGCCTACATACCTTCAAGGAGAAGTTCAGGCCGCGGTGGTTTCCGCGATACCTAATCTACCCCGACCGGGCGTCCCTGCCGACGGTAGCCCTCGCCATCATCCGTGCCGACGCCGGAGATCGTTTCCTCTGGGACTACGTGAGAGAGTTTTGGCAACACCATCGATAAAATAGTATTACTTACGCCCCTGGTTATCGAGCGTGGTGAGATGGAACCCGCGCGCGCGTGCGTCTCGAAGGAACTCCGCCAGGATGCCGATCGTCTCGGGCGCACTGTCGTGCAGCAGGACGATCCCGCCGGGCCGCAGGTGCGCGAGCGTGCGAGTCTCGAGTACCGTTCCTCCGGGATTATTGAAATCTCCGGGATCATCGGTCCAAAAGGCGGTCACCATTCCTAGAGACTGGGCCACGGTAAGGACCAGCGGCGAGTATTCTCCACCGGGCGGGCGGAAATAGCGGGCGCGCCGCCCCGTGAGATCCTCTATAAGGGTGTTTGTGCGCTGGATTTCGTCGCGCACCACAGCTTCAGGGAGATTTGTGAGCCGCACGTGGTGATAGGTATGGTTACCGATTTCATGGCCGCCGCGCGCTAAATCTCGTACAAAGTAGGGGTATGCCTCCGCGTTGCGACCGATGATAAAGAAGGTGGCCTGCGTTCCTCCGCGACGCAGGACGTCGAGCAGCAGCGGCGCGTACATTGGATGCACCGCGTCGTCGAACGTCAGGGCCACGACCCTGTTGTTCGGCGGCCCGTGGAAGTAGACGGCGCTGCCGGGGGAGGGACCTCTTCGCTGATGTTGGAGTTGCAGCCGCTGCTGCATCTGCACCTCAGACGGTGAGCCCGCGAAGGTCGGCGGCGCCTCTGGAACGCCGAGATGCGTCTCACCGGTGGCGTGTCGTTGTGGCGGCAAGGGTTCTGCCGGATTGACCCAGAGGCGGTCGTAGTCACCGGCGGAGGCTGCAGTCACCGCGAGGAATTCCGCGAGTCGGGAGCTGGGTACGGACGCGGTGAAGAGCGGCGATGGCCCCCCGAACCCGGCATAATCCTCGGCCCGGTATACGCTGACGTCCACTTCGGCAAGGCTGGGGCGCGCAGCAAATGCCTGTCGCGCGGATGACTGAGCAATTTGGAGGATGCGATCCATTCCGGAATCGGCCTTCCGGACCAGGATCAGGGCGTGCGCGACTTCGATGAACCCGTTAGAGGTGAACTCAAACGTTCGCACCTGCGGGATCTGATTTGCAATCTGCGGCAGCGGCGGAGCATGCCGGTCCCCCGGTGCGACGGGCTGGCGCGCTCCAGGAGGGAGAGACTCGGGCGCGCCTGCGGTGGCAGAGCGAACGAGCGGAAGGGGCGGAGTGGTGGAAGACCGCAGTCGCCATCCCACATATCCGCCGAGGGCGAGGATCGTGGCGGCAAGGGCGATTATAATCGGGCGGCGTACCATCGCGGGTTGGCCGTATCGAGGATATCATAGAGGAATGACGCGCACGCTTGAAGCGCAAAAGGACCACGAAAGGTCTGCTGTGACAGGACATCCAGCAGATGAACCGATGCCCACCCCGACACCGGTAATCGCGCGGCCCGCACGTGCGCTTTATCTGGACGCATTCCGTGGCTTCACCGTCGCCGGCATGTTGCTGGTAAACAACGCATCATTCAGTGCGGGGGTGCCCGCTCAACTGGTGCACGCCCCTTGGAATCAGGGCGTGACCTTTGCCGACATGATCTTTCCGTGGTTTCTGATGGCGATGGGGATGGCGATTCCATTTAGCCAGGCTTCCGAGCGCGCCCGCGGCACGCCTCGGCTCCGGCTCGTCTGGAGATCCGTGCGCCGTGCGCTGGTGCTCCTTGCCCTGGGGTGGCTTGTCGACTCGGCCGTCGCCGGACACATCGTGATCGGACTGGGTGTGCTGCAGCTCCTGGGCCTTACCTATCTCGCAGCCGTTGCACTTGCCGGGCTTCCGGCCCGAGCGCGTCTGGTCATCGCCTTTGTTCTGCTTGGTGCGCACTGGGCAGCTATCCGGTTCCTTCCCGTTCCGGAAATCGGCGCGGGCGGGTTTGAAGAGGGGCGGAACCTGATCCAGTACCTGAACCAGACCTACCTCGCTCGATATCACATTTCCGGTCTGATCTCAGTGGTTCCCACCTCCGCGCTGGTGCTGATCGCAACGGCACTCACAGACGTGCTACGCCGGATGGATCTCAGGCTCTGGAGGAGGTTCGCCACTATGCTCCTAGCCGGGGTGGGACTAACGGCCGGGGGGTGGCTGTTGAACCTCGACTTGCCGTTCAACAAGCCGGTGTGGACCGCGTCCTACATCCTTCTTTCGGCCGGGCTCGGTACGATCATCGTCGCAGGCTTCTACCTGGTTTTTGAGCTGGCCGGATGGAGATGGATGGCCCTGCCTCTCCTGGTATTCGGTGCTAACCCGATCGTCGCGTACGTGGCTCCGATCCTCGTCAAGGTCATGGTGCTGAAGCATTGGACACATATCGTGGCTGGACGTGCGGTGACGCTTGAGCGGGCGGCGCAGCTCTGGCTGGGTCAGGTTGTCGGATCGGCCGGCGCCGGCACGGCGTACACCGTCCTTTATGTCGGATTCTGGTGGTTACTCTGCGCCTACCTCTACCGCCGGAGAATCTTCGTTCGCATATAAACGCGATGATGATGAAGCGCATGATGTTTACCGTCATTGCCCTCGTGACCAGTGCGCTGGCAGTGGCCCTTCTTCCTGTGGGCTCTGCGACCGCTCCCGAGCCAAATGAGAATGCATACCCTTATGGGTCAGCAACGTTTGCCGAGTTTGTGCTCGACTCGAATCGTGAGACCGGGGCACGCACAGAACCGTTTGCCGAATGGTTGGAAAGGGCCTACCGCCTGAGCGACAACACAGCACTGGCGGGCTACGATGGCCGGGGCCTGATGGCAACACTTGCGTCGCGATCGAGGATGCTGCGCTCGACATCCGGCCGCACGCAGATGGAGATCGGGACCGCTGTGTGGGTTTGGCGGATCATCAAAGCGACGATCCCCCGGTTCAGTCTCGACCGTGGCTATGAGTTTGTGTACGCCGAGCGCTTCGGCGAACGTCAGTGCCTGTTGCAGTCCGTGATGATCGCGGGCCTGCTTCAGGCAGCGGGACTCGACGCCGGTGTCGTCATGGTCTGGAAAAACGAGGCGGGTCAGGTCAGCAATAACGGCCACGCGGTGGCGCGCTCGTGAGACTTACGGATGGCCGTGACCTGCTCATTGACGCCTCCGAGCGCCGCCCGAAGGCGACGCATCAAGGGTTATTCATGACAGATAAAGTAGCAGATCATTACCGCTTTGTAGAACCCGAATACGATCACAACGGCCTCATCACCGGTTATCGTACTGTGGGCGGACGACGACTCCCGGCGCGAAGCACGCGTTCCCTCGATGCCAGATTCCTTAGGTCGCAGTTCTATTTTTATCGCGGTGAGCGAGCGCCTGGAGGCTTCCTGGGCCGTCCCGCGACCCCGACCGGGCTTACGGCTTCGGCCCGCTATCTAGAGCGCGCTGTGGCGATCCGTCCTGAGAATCCGCTGGCCGTCTATGTTCTCGGACATGTCTACCGGAAGCAGGGCAGGACGGATGCGGCGAAGGGGCAGTATGTGCACGCCTATGAACTCTATCGGCGTTTTGGGTATGTGCCCGTCGGCCCGCGGACTGCCTATGATGACGTGATCCAATAAATCGAGGTCCGATCCTGTATATGAAATCGCGCGTCGCCGCGCACGGGCTCTTCCACCGCCATCCAGGCAATCCCATCCTGGATCCCTCGCGCTGGCCGTATCCCGCAGCAGGATCCTTCAACCCCGGGGCTGCACGGGTGGGTGACCAGACGGTTCTACTCGTGCGCGTGGAAGATCTGGGGGGATACTCGCACCTCACGGCAGCATGGAGCGATGACGGCCTTACCGACTGGCAGGTGGATACTCATCCGTGCCTATTGCCATCAGAACAGCATGAGGAAGAGCGATGGGGCCTCGAGGATCCGCGAATCGTGTGGCTCGAGGAGGAGCGGAAGTTCGCGGTCACCTACGTTTCCTACTCACCCAGCGGCCCACTAGTCTCGCTGGCCACGACACTCGACTTCCGCGCTTTCGAACGGTTCGGACCACTCGTGCCTCCGGAAGACAAAGACGCCGCGCTGCTGCCGAGAAGGATTCAAGGTCTGTACGGCTTGATTCACCGCCCGATCATGCACAGTGGTGAGGCCCATGTCTGGATTTCATTCTCGCCGGACCTGCAATTCTGGGGCAAGCACCGGCTGCTACTGCCATCTCGGCCCGGATCTTGGGACGAGTTGCGTGTGGGATTGGGAGCCCCGCCGATCGAGACGCCCGACGGATGGCTGCTCATCTATCATGGCGTGCGCACGACCTCCGCCGGCGCGATCTACCGAGTTGGGCTTGCGATGCTAGACTTGGAGGAACCCTGGCAGGTACGCTCTCGCAGCCCCGAGTGGGTCTTTGCACCGGAGGAGCCCTATGAATTGGGCGGGAATGTGCCTGGGGTCGTCTTCCCGAGCGGAGCGATCTGGAATCAGGCCACCGATGAACTGCTGGTGTATTACGGAGCTGGAGACCGCTCGATCGGAATCGCCACGGCAGACATGGCAGACGTCCTCACCTATCTGCGCGAACACACACAGGCCCGCTAGAAGGTTGTCACTAACAGCGCGATCGCGGCGGCGAACATCACGATCGTGGTGAGCCAGCCGAGCAGGTTCAGCGCCCGTCCATTGACCCGTTCCCCAAGGATTTTTCTGTTGTTGGCCACATGCATGATTACGACAAGCAGCGGGGGAGCGAGAAACCCGTTAATGATGGCAGTCCAGACGAGGGCATCGATTGGATTCACACCCAGGAAGTCCAAGAGCATTCCGGTGAGCGTTGAGGCCACGATGACTCCGTAGAACGCTCTTGCACGACGAGGCTTCTCGTCCAAGCCGGCCCGCCACCCAAACGCCTCCGCGATCGCATACGCCGCTGATCCCGTCAGGATGGGGACCGCCAGCAACCCGCTTCCGATGAGTCCCAGCGCCAGCAAGATTCCCGCTGCGTCTCCGGCAAGCGGTCGAAGAGCCCGCGCGGCATCGATGGCGGATTCAATGTCGGTCTGCCCAGCTTTGAACAGCGTCGCCGCCGTCGCCAGGATGATGAAATACATGACGGCGTTGGAAAAGAACATGCCGATGTTCACATCCCAGGCAGCTTCTCTCAGTTCGCGTGGTGTCACTCCCTGGCGCTGCTTCAATGTGCGGCGGCCAATGCTGATCTCTTCTTCGACTTCCTGGCCGGCCTGCCAGAAAAACAGATATGGGGAGATCGTTGTACCGAGCACGGCCACCAACATCGCGAGGTGGGCTCGATCAAGCTTGAGGCTGGGCACCAGTGTCCCCCGTAGGACCTCGCTAAGCTCGGGACGGGAAAAGAATGCGGCTCCGACGTAGGCGAACAACGCCAGCGTGAGCCACTTGAATGTCCGTTCGATGAACCGGTATGAGCCGTAGATTTGTATCAGCAGAATCCCAATGCCGACCGGTACAATCAGCACGCGAATCGGAACGGGAACCAAGAGGTTGATCCCAGCGGCAATCGCGCCGAGGTCTGCCCCGGCGTTAATGGTGTTGGCCATCAGGAGTCCGAAGACGACCGGGTACAGCGCCGCGCGTGGGTAGTACGTGCGCAGCACGCCGGCGAGTCCTCGACCGGTCACCAACCCAATCTTTGCGCAGATGAATTGCACCGCGGCCATCATTGGAAACGTGACCCACGCGGTCCAAAGCAATGTGAATCCCAGCGACGCTCCCGCGGTGGCGTATGTTCCGATACCAGAAGGATCGTCATCCGATGCACCCGTGATGAACCCGGGTCCCAGGATTCCCAGCAGCCGTTTGATTGGAGACGGAGGTGATTTCGCGCTCATGACGCTCGTTTTTCCCGACGCAGACGCCCTTCCGCAGCAGTTGCTACAATAAGCGGGTGCCGGACGACGCCGTAACCAACGCTTCGATCTCCGCACCTCGTCTTTCCGCATTCACGCCGCTTCGCCACAGGAACTTTCGGCTGCTCTGGACCGGGCTGGTCATCAGCAACACCGGAACCTGGATGCAGTTTGTGGCGCTGGGCTATCTGGTCGACCGCCTTACCCAGACGCCGCTGTACCTTGGGCTCCTTGCGGCCACGCAGGCGGTGCCGCGCATCACCTTCGCGCTGGTCGGCGGCGCGGCAGCGGACCGCATCGATCGCCGGCGGCTGCTGTTCATGACCAACGTGGTCCTGATGGTGACTGCGCTGATATTGGGCTTCCTGACGTTGACCGGCCGCATCCAGATCTGGCAGGTTCTGCTCATCGCCGCCATCAATTCGCTCGTGCAGTCGTTTGATATGCCGGCCCGCCACTCGATGGTGCCGTCGCTCGTAGAGGAGCGCGAGGTGCTCTCGGCGGTGAGCCTGAACTCGGTCGCGTTCAATGGAGCCGGCATCTTCGGTCCGTCGATTGGGGGACTCGTCATCGCCTCCATCGGTGAGGCGGGTTGTTTCTTCGTCAACGCCGCCACCTACCTCAGCACGTTCACTGCATTGCTCATGATGGAGTTGCCTCGGACCGAAGTCGTTGGCCGGGTGCGCTTGTCTGAGGACCTCAAGGAAGGTATCAATCTGCTGCGGCAGCACCGCCGCCTCCAACTGTTTCTAGCCACCGTCGCGGCGCTTAGTTTCTTTGGCCGGCCCTATATTCGCATGATGCCGGCGTTTGCGCGAGAGGTGCTCCATGTGGACGCCCGCGGGTTGGGCCTGCTGCAGTCGGCTCCCGGCCTTGGGACGATCTGCTCTGCGCTGCTGGTAGGGTGGCTGAGCGGCGGGCGCGGCAAAGGAGCGTTGCTCGGCGGAGCGATGCTGACGTTCGGCTTTATTGTTGCATTCTTTGGACTTGCCAGATCGTTTGCGCTGGCTATACCGTTGCTGGTGCTGATGGGGTTGACACAGTCGCTGGCAATGGCGTCGGCCAATACACTCGTCCAGCTGACAACGCCTCCGCATGCCCGTGGTCGCGTGATGGGTCTCTACAGCATGGTCGCGTTCGGCGGTTTTGCCTTAGGCAGCCTTCCGGTGGGCGCCGTCGCCGATGTAATCGGCGTGGGGCCGGCCCTCTCGCTTGGTGGCGTCGTCGTCGTGCTTATTGCTCTCTTCGTACTACCGAGGCTACGCGGGATTGACTGACGGGAACACGGGAACACGGGAACACGGGAACGCGGGAACACGAAGTGATGATAGGACTTGACGCGAGCCTGAGGTTTCATCCGCAGTCTCGTGTTCCCCAGTTCCCGCGTTCCCCCGTTCCCGTTATTCGTACCGTCCGAAGGCCAGCGTCGCGTTAATCCCTCCAAAGCCAAACGAGTTGCTGAGAATGTAGTCCACGCTTTGCTCGCGTCCCTCCTGGGGGACGTAATCCAGATCGCATTCCGGATCGGGCGAATCCAGATTTATGGTTGGGGGAAGGTAATTGTGCCGGAGTGCTAGCATGCAGATGGCTGCTTCGATGGCGCCAGAGGCGCCGAGTGAATGGCCGTGCATCGCTTTGGTCCCGCTGACAGGAATCTGGTATGCGTGCTCGCCGAGGGCAGTCTTGATCGCCTTCGTCTCGACGCCGTCGTTTAATGGCGTCGAGCTGGCATGCGCGTTGACGTAACCGATCTGCTCGGGCACCAGCGACGCGTCGTCTATCGCCATCCGCATCGAGCGGGCCGCCTGCTGTCCGGTCGGCAGCGGCGCCGTCATGTGAAAGGCATCGTTGCTCGCGCCGTATCCGAGCACCTCACCGTAAATCGAAGCGCCGCGGCGCTCCGCCCGTCCGAGTTCCTCAAGCACTAGGACCGCGGCGCCTTCAGCCATGACGAAGCCGTCCCGATCTTTGTCGAAAGGCCGACAGGCGCGCGCGGGCTCGTCGTTGCGGACGGACATCGCGCGGATGATGTCAAACGCGCCGAAGATCAGCGGGGCGAGCGGACACTCGACGCCGCCGGTAAACATCAAATCAGCGTACCCGTGCTGGATGAACCTGAGCGACTCGCCGATGGCGATGGCCCCGGAGGAGCAGCTATCAGAGTTCGCGCTCGTGGGGCCCGTGAGGCCGAGGTCGATGGCGATGTTGCAAGAGGCCGATCCGCTGAAGACGGCCAGGGCGAGCGTCGGTCGGACCCGGCGGATTCCTTCGCGAAGGTAGATCTCGTGTTGTTCCTCAGCAAACGCGCCACCACCCAGCGCCGCGCCGATGAACACGCCGCAGCGGTCGCGATCCTCGTCTTCCAGGTGCAAGCCTGCATCCTCTGATGCCTGCTTCGCCGCAGCGACGGAGAACTGCGCGAACCGGTCCAGGCGACGCGCGCGCTTTGCGTCGAGATGGGCGAGCGGGTCGAAGTCCCTCACCTCGGCGGCGATGTGACTGTTGAACGGCACCGCATCGAACCGCGTGATGTGGTCGACTGCCGACCGCTCCCGCCGCATGCCCTCGTACAATCCTGCTGTGCCAGTTCCAATGGGCGTGATCGCGCCAATGCCCGTGACTACCACACGCCGCCGCTCATTCATCTGCGTTCCACCTCGCGTTTGACACTGCGCAGGGTCTGAGAAGCAATCCAATCGATGAAGACCGGACCAACAACGAGATCGGAGGCCAGGCGGCCGATCAAGGGCCAGCGTAGGATGAGATCGTGGATGAGCCGGACGCGCACACCGTCGGACTCGGGCTGCAGCCGCCATTGCACCGTCATCCCGGTTGTAATCCCACGCAGGTGGCGGAATTCGATCCGGCTTTCGGCCGGGAACTGGTCCTGCACCGCGGTCCAGCGCGCCGGCCACCCGCGGAAGCGCCCGGCCATCTCGAACACGAGCCGGCCAGGCTGCCGTTCCAGAACGCGGCACCACCGATACGCCGGGTGCAGCTGCGGCCAGCGTTCCACATCCGTCGCGATCGCAAAGATCGCGTCGAGCGGTCCTCGGACGAGCGCTTCATGCTCGAGGTGCATGTCCAACAAAGAGATCCCAGAGGTAATGCGGATGCAGGACGCTGTTGGGAGCAAGGACGTCACCGGTGACGCCGAGGAGTTGACTCGCTAGTTCCGGTCTGGCGACCAATCGTCTTACCAGACTGGGCGTCACGGCCGGCCGCAGGGCAAGCGATTGCAACATTCTGGCGACGGTGACCTTTCGTCCAAACTCTACGGCGCGTCGTCTCGCGTACGCTCCCAATCCCTGCCGCGAGAGATTCTGAGTCGTCAGACCGTTCGCCGCGGTCTCCGCGGCCAGGATGCCGGAGCGCAGGGCGAAGCAGATGCCCTGACCTGTCATCGGATCGATCTGCATCGCGGCGTCGCCGGCCAGCAGTACGCGATTGGATGCAGCGCGGGAGGTGCGGAATCCCACCGGGCCACTGCTGCGGAATGCAGAAATCCGGCGTGCTCCAGCCAGGTCGTCCGCCAGCACGGGCAGACTCGGGAGGGCGTCTGAGAATGCTTGCTCAGGACTGCGCCCCTTCAGGCGTTCACGCGGAAGGGCCATGCAGACGTTGGCGCGACCGCGTCCGAACCGAGCGACCCCGCAGTAGAGTCCGGGCCCGAGATGCAATTCACCGCGCGCCATCGTGTCGGGAACCTCGAAATACGCGCCGACCGTGAAGCGGCCGGAAGTAACTTCCGAATAGAGTCCCAGCCGGCGGGCGGTGACAGAGCGCATGCCGTCTGCCGCGATCAGTAACGAGGCTTTGAGCCGTCTATCTCGTGAATCTCGGATTTCAACCCCATCGGCGCCGGCCGCAACCTCATTGACCCGAAATCCGTCGACAATCTCCGCGCCGGCGGAAGCCGCTCGCTGGAGGAGCACGTAATCCAGGCGCACACGAGGAAGCAGTAGGCCTCGGCCATTAGGGAAGGAAGGCGACAACTCCGTGCCATCCTGTGCGACGATCCGCATTCCGGGAATCGCGACGGCGCCCGCTGCGAGCGCGTCTGGAAGGCATCCAAGTTGCTCGATCGCGTGAACCGCACCTGGATCGCAATAATCGCCGCACGGTTTGTCTCTGGGGAACTTCGCCCGGTCAACTAGGATGACACGGTGGCCGTTCCGCGCGAGCTGCATTGCGGCAGCGCTTCCGGCCGGTCCGGCGCCTACGATGAGTACATCAGCGTCCATTGCCACGAAAAGAATCTACGTTGGGCGATGTGACGAAAGCGTAACACAAAACTACGGGAACACGGGGAACAGCAAACGTTTGAGAATGCCTGCCGTGTTCCCTATGTTCCCCTTGTTCCCGTAGTTAGCGGTTTCTGTGCAGGACGATGAGGGCCGACGTGACGGGCCGCTCGTGGCCGTCAGAAGGATCGTTCATGATGCGGCCGCCCACCACCATCGTGGCCGAGCCGCCGCCGTCGAGGTTCATCGCCTCGTGGGCTCCCAGTTTGACCATCAGTTGCGCGAGCTCACGAAGCGTCATGCCGGAGTTCTGTTTGCTGCGCCCATCGACGGTGACGAACAGCAACTTTCCGGTTTCAGTGATGCCGATCGCGGTCCGTGGTGCCCGATTTTGGAACAGGCGGTCTGAGAACCATTCCCAGTCGAATGGGATGAACTCGGCGCCATCCTTCACCAACCTCGGGCCGCCGCCAAGGGCGCTGATCACCTCGAGGTCCTGAGTGAAGTTCAGCTTCATCCAGACCCGCTGTCCCGTCTGCACGTGCTGCAGCAGGAGGCCGGCATCGGCTTCGTTGACGGCCAGTACGTAACCGTCTTCGGGGATCAGGATACGACCGGAGGTCAACCCATCGACCACGCCGTCTCTGATGATCGCTGCAAGCCTAAACGGCGGCGTCAGCGGGCCATAGGCCGGCGTATACACCGCCAGGCCCGTGGCCAGCGGGGGACGGTTCACCGCGGAAATCCA
>JAHZOA010000001.1 GCA_020028455.1 Armatimonadota bacterium
GATATGCCGATCACCCCGCGGAAGATTTGGGCCGCGATGCAAAGCGGTTTATAATTGTAAGGTCATGCATCCTGAAATCGGCCGTATCCAATCGATGCTAGACAGCCAGGGCTACATCGCCGATCGCGACTTGGCGACGTCGGTGTACCTTGCGATTCAACTGCGAAAGCCGTTGCTCATCGAGGGTGCCGCCGGCGTCGGCAAGACCGAGGTCGCGAAAGTCATGGCGAGGGCGCTGGAGACCGATCTCATCCGGCTACAGTGCTATGAAGGGCTGGATGCTACTACGTCACTGTATGAATGGAACTACCAGCGCCAGCTCCTGCACATCCGGCTGCAGGAACACAGCGATCTGCCGCTCGAGGAGAAGGAACGCGAGATTTTCAGCGAGCCATTTCTGTTGAAGCGGCCGCTGCTGCAGGCGATCACCCACGAGCGTGCACCGGTGCTGCTCATTGACGAGGTCGATCGCTCCGATGAAGAGTGGGAGGCATTCCTGCTCGAGGTTCTTTCTGAGTGGCAGGTGACCATCCCGGAGATCGGGACGATCCGCGCGCGGCACACGCCACATGTGGTGCTCACGAGCAACCGCACACGCGAGTTAGGCGACGCACTGCGCCGTCGCTGCTTGTATCTCTGGATCGACTATCCCGTCTTTGAAAAGGAACTCGCCATTGTGCGCCGCCGTGTGCCCGGCGTGGACGGCCAACTGGCGGATCAGATCGCGGCGTTCATGCAGTTTGTGCGGCGGGCCAAACTCGATAAAGTGCCGGGGATCGCTGAGACGCTGGACTGGAGCGCGGCCCTGATGGCGCTTCACCGCGATCATCTGGACCGCGAGGCCATCGAGCAGACGCTCGGCGTCCTGTTCAAGCACCACGACGACGCCGAGCTGGTCCGGACCCAATGGCTCGACCATCTCCTGCGCGGGCTGGAGGACGCCGGTCGAGAGCCGAAGCCTTGGAATCAGCCCATGATCCAGCGCATCGCCGACAACGTGCTGCCGCGCCGATGAATTTCAGGTGGCGCCCACTAGTGTTCTTTGCGTTGTCGGGCGGCTGTTGAGGAGGTCGAGTACAGCGACACCGGTGGAGCTTGTACGTATTGTGACAAGTGAAGGCCGAGCCCGCGGGGCGCAGGCAGGCCAAGCGCGCGGCGAGGCCGGTGAATTGTGCTTGTTGCGACTAGGGTGAAGCGCTCGAGCGATCTGACCGCGCACGTTGTTGGATTCTGCCGGGCACTGAGGAACCGCAGCATTCCTGTGGGTCCGAAGGAGGCAGCCGACGCGCTGGCCGCGCTCGCCGCCGTGGATCTCAGCGATCGGAGAGAGTCATACCTCGCGTTGCGGTCCGTGCTGACGTCCAAGCGAGACGACCTGTTCGTTTTTGATCAGGTGTTCGCAGAGTACTGGAACCCACCCCAGGAACAGCAAGCGTTGCCGCACATGCCCGAGCCTTTGCCTGCCGCCGGGGAGGCGCAGGCGTCTTCACCGACATTGCTGCGCTGGCTTGACGAGGCGCTTGAGGTGGATGGCGAGCAGACGCCGGCCTACAGCCCGGTTGAAACACTCACCGAGAAAGACTTCAGCACCTTCTCGGCGGACGAGCTCGACGAAGTCGCCCGGATTGTGATCCGGATCGCGCGGCGTGTGGCGACAAGACTGAGCCGGCGCATGCGGCAATCAAAGCGCGGACGCGTGGATCTGCGGCGGACGATTCGCCACAGCCTGCGGCGCGGTGGCGAGATCATCGATCTGGCGTACCGCCGCCGGAAGATCACGAAAACCAAGGTCGTGCTCCTGGCGGATGTCAGCGGGTCGATGGATCTGTACAGCCGCTTTCTCATCCAGTTCATCTACGCGCTGCAGCACACGCTCGGGCACGTGGAGACGCTGGTGTTCTCGACGTCGCTCACTCGGGTGACCGACGCGCTGGATGAAGCCGACCTTCACCGGGCGCTGAATGAAGTCGCGAAGCAAGTGCCAGACTGGTCAGGGGGCACGAAGATCGGGTACAGCCTGCGGACGTTTCTCAAAGAGCACGGCGACCAGCTGACCCCGAGAACCGTCGTCCTGATCATCAGTGACGGCTGGGACACGGGCGACATGGACATCCTCGAGCACGCCATGGAAGAGATCCGGCGCCGCGCGGGCCGCATCATCTGGCTCAATCCGTTGCTCGGCAGTCCCGGCTATGAGCCAATCTGCCAGGGGATGCGCGTGGCGCTGCCGTACGTTGACGTGTTTGCGTCGGCACACAACTTGGAGAGTCTCAGGCGACTCGAGAAGCACCTCGCGACGAGAAAGTGACTTGGTGAAGGAGAACATGAGGTGAGAGAGCTCCTCGAAGTTCTCGAGGCCATCGATAAGTTCGCCAAAGAGGGTCAACAGATGGCCCTCGCCACAATCATTGGGGTCCGCGGCTCGACCTACCGGCGCGAGGGCGCGCGCCTGTTGTGCACGCAGCGCCAGCAGATGGTCGGCAACATCAGCGGTGGATGCCTGGAAAGTGACGTCATGGTCGTGTCGGAAGAGGTCATGCGCACGGGGCGGCCCAAGATGGTGACGTATGATCTTACGGCCGACGACGACGCGGTCTGGGGTCTTGGGCTTGGCTGCAACGGCGCGGTAGATCTGTTCGTGGAACCCGTTGATCCAGCGTCTCCGGTTCTTCCCCTCTTGCGGGACGCGATCACAAATGAGCAATCGCTCGGATTGATCACGGTGGTCGATGGTCCGGCTCCGCTGGGCGCATGGATGGCGGTCTATGCTGACAGCCGGCGCGTGGGCTCCTTGGGAGAGGGCGCGCTTGACGAGCGTGCTCATCGGGCCGCCCACGCCGTACTGGAAGAGGGGACCTCACGCGTACAATCATTGCCAGCAGCGAACGGCGACGTGAAGGTGTTCATCGAGGCGATCCGTCCCCCTGTACGTCTGGTGGTGTGTGGCGCCGGTCACGACGCGATCCCTGTCGTGAACGTCGCGTCGATGCTCGGGTGGCGGGTTGTTGTCGTCGATCAGCGCGAGCGGTACTTGACGCATGAGCGGTTCCCGGGCGCGCGCGAATTCATTAAAGCCGAGCCGGCCCTGGCCGCCGCCTCGGTGCCGATCGACAGCCGGACCTATGTGGTGGTGATGACGCACAACTACATGCACGATCGAGACCTGCTGCGCGGATTCCTACACACCGACGCGCCTTACGTGGGCATGCTTGGCCCTAAGATGCGGACAGAGAAGATCATCAGCGAACTACGGGGAGTCGGCGTACCGGTCACCGATCGCGACCGAGGTCGCATCTTTGGCCCTGTGGGTCTCGACCTGGGCGGCGAAGGGCCGGAAGAGATTGCGCTGGCCGTGGTGGGGGAGATCCTTGCCGTCGAAGGTGGCCGGCGCGCGGGGTTCCTGCGCGAGCGACCGGGACCCATTCACGCAGAGACCAAACCATCGACCATCGTTCGTTGAAGGTCGGCGCCGTTATTCTGGCCGCCGGTCCCAGCACGCGCATGGGCCGGCCCAAACTCCTCTTGAACTACAAGGGCGTCTCGTTATTGCGGCGCGCCGTGGACGCGGCCGTCGCCGCGGGATGCGCTGAGATCGTCGTCGTACTCGGCGCCGCCGCAGATCAATACCGCGCCGTACTCGAAGGGACAGCAGCCCGGATTTTTGTCAACAAGCATTTTGCCGAAGGGATGGCGGGCTCGATTCAAGTGGGCATCGAGGCCCTGAGCGATGATATCGTCGCTGCAGTGATCATGCTCGCGGACCAACCGTTTATCGATGCAGACATCATCCGGAGGCTGATTGAGACCTACCGCAGCTCAGGAAAGAAAATCGTCGCCAGTCAGTATGGCGACGTTCGAGGTGTGCCGGCTCTCTTTGACCGCGCCCTGTTTCTGGAGCTGCTCGTCGTCACTGGGGATCAGGGTGCGCGGACCGTCGTCGAAACGTATCCAGGGCACGTGGCCACGGTGGACATCCCGGCGGCAAGTGCGGAGGACATCGATACGCCCGACGACGCCGAGCGTTTGCTGTTCTAGCGAGTTCCAGTCACGGGGACGACCGTGAGTGCATCGCCGACGGGCCGTTCGCCCGTTTCATCGGCGGGGAGATTGACGACCTGGCCACCCACGACGAGGGTCGTGGACCCCCCACCGTCCAGGTTCATCGCGTCGACAACGCCAATGCGTCGCAACTCCATCGCGAACTCCAGCAGCGTCATGCCGACGCTATGATACGGCTGACGTCCGTCGATGGTGACGAGCACGACGCGGCCATCTGCCAGCACGCCGATGGCGCTGCGCGGATGGCGGCGGTTACTGAACGCTGCGGTGAACCCCTCCCCGCCGACAAACTGACCCGCGGCCAGCAGCCGCGGACCACCGCCGATCATCGAGCGCACTGTGGTCCACCGCGAATCGCCGGACGCCGGTGTAATGTTTGTCGTCACGGCGACCGGCGCGCCCGGCGGAAGGTTCTGCAGGATCCATTGGCGCGCACGACCGTGTCCTGAAAGCACCACACCATCGCGAGGAATCTGGCTGTTGCCTCTGAGATCTCGCACCGTGGCGACGATTCCGCCCGAGACAATGGCTTCAGCCCCGAACTGGTTGGTGCGCGTGAACAAATCAAACTTCGGAGAGTACACGATGAGTTCGTCGGCACGGCGGAGCCGGTTCGCCCCATCAATCCGCGACGTGACCTCGCCGCTCGCGACTGTGGCTTCCAGCCGGATGTGGTCGAACAGCACCGCGCCGTTTTCATCCAGCCCTGCGCACGTACGCCTGGGATCGGGTTCGCTCAGGATCTCGCCCTCGATCATCAGGCATCCCAGCGGGTCGCCGGTGGAGGAGAAAAATCCTCCGTTGATCGCGGCGGCGGCCCCCGTTCGTCGTGCCAGGTCGCTGGTCCGCTGGAGCTGCATGCGCTGCCCGTCACCGGTTGCCGGAACGAGCCGGAAGCCCGATCGCGGATCAACGACGATCACCGCGGTCCGGAACGGACCGGGAAGCGCCTCGACCTCCGGAATCGTCGCGATGACCCAGGCCGGAAAGCCTTCGGAGGATAGCTGTTCTTTTGCCAGTCCGGCGTCAATAGCGCTCGTAAAATTCCCGACGCGGACCTTGTAGAGACCGTCCTGCAACTCCACAAACGACGGCCAGCCGCGTTCGCGCATGGCGCTCGCAAGCCGCTGCGCACCCTCCTCTGTGGTGAATGCACCGATCTGGATGCGCCATATGGGCCGGGCCTGCAGAACCCCTCGCTTTTCAATGATGAGGTTGAGTCCCGACGCGACCGCGGACGAGATCTGCAGGGTGAAACCCGCCTCTGCGGCGGACATCATCGCCCAGAGCAGGCTCGCGGCTTCTGAGCGTGTCATCATTGCGTTGGGGCGTGCCGGGAGCGCCGGTTCGCGAAGTAATGGAGGGACGCCGAACATCGCGATGGCCATCGATCCCCGCTCGTGATCGGGCAACGCGCCGACTTCTTCGTTGACCGTCACGTGCCTCGACAGAATGACGGCCTCGACTGCATACCCCATCGCCTGCACCGTCAGCACCACGGCATCACCACGCCGGATGGGGGCGGCTGGCATGAACGAAGCCGAACGTGGGATGAGTCCCGCGGCCAACGCGGCTTCGATGTACGCGGAGAGCGGATGGGTCGCGGGCACATCGCTGAACGTCGGCACGCGGACCGGACGCGGAGGGAAGCCTCTCGCGACCACCAGCCATTGGATGAACTCTCCGCGTGTGACTTCTTCGTCGGGATGGAACGTCGTGTCTGGAAGCACTGTGATGATGCCGCGCTGCAGCAGCGACAGGATGCGCTGCTCCGCCCAGTGCCCCTGCACATCACTGGGGGCAGTTTGTGCCCACGCCGCCAACGGGATGAGCGAGAAGACGAGCAGCGCTGTGATGACGAGCTTTCCCACGAGAAGTGATTTCCCCCTCCGGCGCCGACCACCTTGAAACTTCCTACCACTAAAGATTGTGGAGAAGTCGGAGAGGGTAAACTAGATATGGCGGCGAACTAGTGTGCGCGACGGCAGGATAGCCGTCCAGATACGCGCGCGGGAGCGCGAGAGGGAGGATGTCGATGGCGAGAAAAAAGGCCAAGGGCAAGAAGAAGAAGTAAGACGCAGAGTTAAGCCTGCGTTGAACAAGAGGTAGCATCCGGAGTGCTACCTCTTGTCTTTTGTAAGAGATCTTCCATCATGCCGCGGCCAGCATCAGGCCGCGGGCTGGGACAGCAACGCGCTGACGTCGATGTTCGCGTCGGCCGGATCAACAACTGTGGTGATCCACTGTGACGTGTCGGCGGCAAGATCGATCACGTGCGCCAGACGATCATCTTTGACGACCTGCACAACCGGCCGGTCGACATGCTGATCCGACGGCCGGATCACAACGGCCAGCTCGTTGCTGCCGAGCTCGACGAGGCTGCCTACCGGGTACAGCCCCATCATCTTCAGAAAGATCTTGCCGATGACCGGGTCGAAAATTGTGCCCAGGCCCGCGCCGATGTACTTCATCGCCAGTTCCGGCCGTAGCGGCCGGCCGGCACCACGGCGTGCGGACGTGAGGGTGTCGTAGGCATCAACGACGGACACGATGCGCGAGAACAGATGCGGCCGGGTTTTGGCAGGCAGCACCGGATATCCCGAGCCATCGTAGTGCACGTGGTGCTCCAGCCCGACCATGGCAGCGACCCGGCCGGACCCATCGAGCTCGCGTAAGATGTTGGCCGCATGCACCGGATGCCGGTCGTGCTGCTCCAGTTCTTCCGGCGTGAGTTCCGCCCGGTTCAATAATGTGTAGGGTAGCCGCACCTTGCCGATATCGTGCACGAGCGCGCTCATGCCCAGCGCCGTCAGCTGGTTATGCTCGAGCCCCAGGTTCGTGCCGATGAGCAGTGCCAGGATCGATACGTTGACTGCGTGATAACTGCTACTTTCGTCGTACTCATGGTGTGACATGAGCCCGAGCAGCGAAAACCGGTTCTCGAGCACGACTTCGATCGCCGCCGACAAGAACACCCGCGCCTTCTTCATGTCCAGCGGCAGACGCCGTACGGCCTGCGCCTGAAGATCCTGTGCGACGATGTGCCCGGCCTCGTAGGCGCTGACCGGCTCCACTTCCACCTCTTTCAGACCGCCTTGCGGCGATGAGCGCGGCGGCGCAACCACGATATATTGCACATTTTGGGTCTTGAGAAACGCTGCCGCTCCCCCGGCCGCCTGGATTTTTTGGACTGATTGGATGAGTAAGCTGACGAAGGCATCGATCTCGACGTCGGAAACGCCCCGCTGGATCGTGAACACCCCGATGCCCCGATCCTGGCATGCTTTGAGTAGGGCGCCGTTCCGAAGGGTCTCTTCGGGCAGCATCTGATTTTCGAGGAAGAAAGTGTCTTCGTAGATCTGGAACGTTACCGCCTCCCGATCACGCAGC
This sequence comes from Armatimonadota bacterium, assembly GCA_020028455.1. GTDB lineage: Bacteria > Sysuimicrobiota > Sysuimicrobiia > Sysuimicrobiales > Kaftiobacteriaceae > JACPRY01. The sequence continues at coordinate 7,450 of JAHZOA010000001.1, forward strand.
AGCAGATCGATCACCTGAAGAAGATCCCCGCGCCCGCGCTGGACGAGAGAATGGTCCGCGGGATAGATGCTGCGAAATCTGGCTGCAGTTCCGAGATACCGCAGGAGGGTAGCTGTGACGGAGGCCTGCCGCGATACCGGGCTCACGACACCATCCTCTTGGGGGCCTGTGCTGCGGACGACCCGCGCCCCGTCAACCTGGCGACGGCCTCGCGCGCGATGCGCGCGACTTCGCGGTCCCGCTTGCGCAGCTTGAATGGACTGCCGATCCGCCGGAGGATCGGAATCGCCTCCGCGGCATTGATGTCCGCGAGTGTCCGGATGAGCCGCATCTTGAACACATGCCGCCCGGCGAGCTCGGGACTCTGTACCATCGAGATCAAGACCTGTTGCGTTTGGCGCAGTGTGTCGGGCCGCAAATGCGAGAACGCCGCCTCCCGGATTTCAAGATCGGGATCCTGCAAGAACGACACCAAGACGGTTTGAGCTGCCGGGGACGTCACCGACGCGAGCGCGCTCACCATTTCCTTTCGTACGTGTGCATCGGGATGCTTGGCGAAACCGCGCAGTACGACCAACCCTTTTTGGGACGGCAACTGGGCAAGAATCCGCACGACCGTTCGGACGACTTCAGGATTGGCGTCCTTGAGATATGGAGTCAGGGAATCCACGATATCCTCGCCGAGCTTGCTGAGAATTGCTGCGATCAGCTGCCGCCTGGAGAGATCCCGCTCTGCCGACAGCGCCTGCGCCAGCGCGACGGCTGCCGACTTGCCCACGAGCTTGAGGCACATGAGGAGGGGCTGGTCGTCGGTCCATTGAGCGACGTCTTTTGACGTCACATGACTCGGGATGGCAGTGAGCAGCCCGTTCAGTGCCGTCTGCACGCGGCGGGACTTGGGGGTGCGATCGGCGGCCGCGGACTCAAGGCGCTGGAGGATTATCCCGACCAGCTCGTACTCGCCGTGCTGGAACAGCCGTTCGACGGCGGGGGTGAGCACTTCAAGGGTGGCTTCGACCTCGCGCTCGTCCGGGTCAATGAGGACAAGATTCACCAACGTGAGTGATTGATCACGCAGGACCGGTATCTCCTCCAGATGCAACTCGTTGACGAGTGCCCGCACGTCATCTTCGGAGACCGCTACCGCCTCATTTGTCACTTGAAAGTCGGTCAGGTCTTGCCGGATATTGCGCACCCCCTCCGGCATTCGCAGCTCCTCAAGAGCCGGCGGGATGTCGATCGATCGTCCTGTCTGCGTGGACACCAGCGCCAGCGTCTCGCGCGCTTTCTGTGGGTCAAAGGGCAGACCTTTCATTACCTGCTCTGCCGGGTCTGTCATGGCTCCTGTTTCCAGGCATGGGATCACCATGCGCGCGATCTGTTCCGAGGTCATGGCGACCAGGAGCGCCCGCGCCGAAAGGTCTCCGGCGGCTCGATTCAGAATGGCGGCGTGCAGATCGGTTCGCTTGGGGTCGTCCACCTCGGCGACCGCGGTGGCGAGCTCCTTGAATAAATGCTGCGATTCGCCGTGCGGCGCGTCGACGATGAGGCGATCGAGCATGGATAGGGCTTCATACATATGCCTGGCGAGCTCGGCGCCCTCCGCATTGGGAAACGCCTGGCGCGTGCGCTCGAAGATGACTTTCAGCAGGCGCTGCGCCTGCTCGGGCCCCCCCCGAAGCAAACTCAAAATCATTGCTCGGTCCTGGAGACTGAGCGATCCATCGAGCATCTGAAGGAGGAGTTCCAATGAGATTTGCCCGACGTCGCTCTCCCCGGGGTGCATTTCAAACACGCGGACGTGATAGAGGTTGTGTTTCTCGAGCAGCGCCGTGAAACCACCCTCGTTCAAGATCGTCTCGCGGTCGAGCGTGACAATATCCATGGCCTCGGCCAGTTCATCCTCGGTAATGCCGGGGAGCATGACGAGCTGCCAGACGGCGACGCTGTAGAGCATCAGTGCCAGCGCGTCGACCGACTCCCCGCCTTCGAATGGGCGGCCTTCGATGATGAGTCCGTTCCGGTGAGTCTCCAGCACGAAGCTGCCAAACCGCTCGTGGTACGCCATGACGGCAACGTGGAGCGCGTTCACCGTCTGTGCGCGCAGGGTATGACCCTTTTCGTACAGGCGCCGGGATTTGACTGCCGCGTTCAGCCTTCGAACGACCGCAGCGGCAGCCTGCGCCCGGCCCATCGAGCTCATACCCCTCTCAATGCCCGCTTTCTTCTATGAAAATTCCCTAGACGGGAGGCAAAAAAGAGGGCAGCAGGGAGGTATTAAGAGGAAGGTCGGGACTTGTCTGATTCGGGGAATCGGAAGCGGAAGTACAGCTCTCTGACGCGACCATCGTCCTCGAAGCGAAACTCGCTGACCAAGTCGAGAGGACGATTTGTGACCGGCTCTGTAAAGATGCGAGGCTCCCTAGGATCACCACCCAACCGCAACGCAGTCGTCAGGAAGAGTTCATCGATCGCACCGCGGCGAGCCAGGGCCACGTTCAAGGTGGGTCCACCTTCGCAAAGCAGTGTGCGAATGCCGCGCGCGACAAGCCAGCGCATCAAGGAGGGAACATGCACATCCCCGTTTCGGTCCGCCCGCACCGCTTGGACTTGAACCCCCGCCCGTTTTACCTTATCGATGTCCCTCGGTTTCGCCCGCCGCGTCGTGACGATGATCTTCTCAAAATCCTGGCGTGTGAAGAACTTCTTCTTGAAGACGGCGCGATCAAACCGGCAAGTCGCCGTGACGACAACTGCCAGTGGGTTTGGTGATATCCCACGTTGCCGGCGGCGCTCCTGGAGCGGTGGATGGGTGGTAATGATGACGTCATCCTTTCGCAGCGTACCGGCCCCGCAAAGTACGGCGTCGGCGTGAACCCGCAACTGGCGCAGCAGGTAATGATCGACATCGGTACCGATCGTGTAGGCGGTGCCTTGAAGAACCGTCTGACCATCTAGAGTCTGCACCATGTTGAGATAGACGAAGGGGCGATCGCGACTCGAGACCGGGAACTTGATGTGCGTGTAAACATCTTGCAGTGGGATCTTGCGCGGGTATGGTTCGGTCTCGTGGTAGACGAGGTTCAGTAACTCAGGAAGAGCCATGGGCGAGGCTGTCTTAAGCAGATCGGCCGGAGGAACCTGCGTGAGCTGGTGGTGTGCCGAACTCGGTCCGGACCGAGTTCGGCAGTATCAACCGAGGTCATTTCAATTTGACCTATCTGTGTTAAGGGTCGCCCAGCAAAACACTTGACAGGTTTTCGAAGGAAATCTTGGAGTCCGAAGGGAGTCGTTCCCGGATGGGGGACTACACGAACCAGGATCGCTCAGCGCAGTATTTGGATGAGAAGAGGTCAGCGAAGAGTCTTTAAGCGGCTAGCATTGGGACTGGACGTTCCTAAGCGGTTCGAAAACGCCATGATATACATAGGATATGGATCTTAAGATTCTCTCTGCTGTGAATCAACTGTCCAACGACGAGTTGCTAAAGCGGGTAAAGAACCTGGCCGAACGCGAGCGTGAGGCGACCGCGTCTCTCATCGCCCACCTCGCGGAGTTCGACGAGCGACGCCTCTACCTCGCTGAAGGCTACTCTTCGCTGTTCACATATTGCACACAGGTGCTCCACCTTTCCGAGCACGCCGCCTACCGGCGCATCGAAGCCGCCCGGATAATCCGGAGGTTCCCAGTCATACTCGAGATGCTCGATCAAGGGTCGGTAAGTCTGACGACAGTGGGACTCCTTGCTGCACATCTCACTCAGGAGAACCATCTAGAAGTCCTGAACGCGGCCCGGCTGAAGAGCAAGCGACAGGTGGAAGAGCTGTTGGCGCGGCTGCACCCTCAGCCACCTGTCCCCTCGACCATCCGCAAACTACCGAATGCCAGTCACACCAGTGCATCGCCACCGGCTGAGCACGATCCCGAGCCCAGCTTTCAGCCGAAAGGTCAGGGCCAAGATGATGCAACCCAAAAACTGTCATCGCTAGCCCTCACGTCACCCCGAGGTCGTCCAGCTGTCATCGTCCCGCTGGCGCCAGAACGTTATAAGGTGCAGTTCACGGCGAGTGCTGAAACGTATAGGAAGCTCCGACTCGCGCAGGACCTCTTGCGTCATCAGATTCCAGACGGTGATCCGGCGGCGATCTTCGACCGGGCGCTAACGGCGCTCCTCGAAGACCTCGCCAAGAAGAAGCTTGCTGGCACGGATCGTCCGCGTGAGTGCCGCAACCATGTCCTGGGATCGCGACACATCCCAGCCGAGGTCAAACGTGCGGTGTGGCTCCGAGACGGCGGGCGTTGCGCGTTTCGTGTGCCAAAACGGCCGGCGCTGTACCGAACAGGGCTTCCTTGAATACCACCATGTCACCGCCCTATGCATCGGGCGGCCCGCCCACAGTGGACAACATTCAGCTCCGGTGCCGCGCTCACAACGGTTACGAGGCGGAGCTCGATTTCGGTCCGCGCGACCCATCGATCGTGAGAGAGCCGCGAGCGCCCTACTTGATTACCGATCTGGTAGCAGTGGCTTCCACTCGCCTGAGGAATCCCGCTGCAACTCGGTCCGGACCGAGTTCAGGACTCAGCCATACTCAACCGCTCGCACAAATTTGGATCCATGCCTATGGTATGACGCGTTCGATTGACGCTGTTCGCACAAGCCCGGTATAATTCGCATGGCGGGAACGATTCCCTATGGGGGCGTGGTGTAGCCTGGTTAACACACCTGCCTGTCACGCAGGAGACCGCGGGTTCAACTCCCGTCGCTCCCGCCAAACGTGCCGGGGTAGCTCAGCCTGGTAGAGCGCGGGCCTGAAGAGCCCGGCGTCGGCGGTTCAAGTCCGTCCCCCGGCACCACGATTTCCGCCCAAGAGCCTCGCTTCGGCGCACACTGCGGCATCTAAACTGAACCAGCTCGGCAATTGTCACTCCTCAGATCGAACTCTCAAAGGCCATCTGATCTCAGCCGCTAATTCTCCAAAGTCTTCCTGATCTTCCCGTGGTGTCGATTTGACTCGGCACCTGGATGGAAAGGTGAAGTAAGGTGCGGGTGGAACTAGCACGACTACGTTCGACCGTACGCGAATAGGAAGTGTTGCCTGTGCGGGACAATCCTTCACGGCCACCCCCCAGAAGGGATAAGACCAAGCCTCCGATCTACGCACGCACCCCTTCTGACCACGTCAAAAACGGCCAATCACGCCACTGGCTGCCGGTGCTTCCAACCCGGTTCATCGGCCGGGACGACGAGATCGCTGCAGTCCAGAGCCTGCTCCAACGCGTAGACGTGCGTCTACTCACGCTGATCGGGCCGCCTGGTATCGGCAAGACGAGACTGGCACTTGAGGTCGCGACGGCCGTAGCTCCAAACTTCAAGCATCGCGCGGCGTTCGTCGATCTCGCTCCGATCAGCGATCCTGCTCTTGTCCCGCACACTATTGCCCAGGTGCTAGGCGTTGTCGATGCTCCCCGCCGCAACACCCTCAAGCGCCTGATTGAGTACCTGGAAGAGAAGCGCATCCTGCTTGTCCTCGACAACTTTGAGCACATAATCGGGGCGGCGACGCAGGTGTCGGAACTGCTAGCAGCCTGCAGCGGGGTGAAGGTGCTGGCGACGAGCCGGGAACCGTTGCATCTAACCTGGGAGCGCGAGATCCCGGTCTCACCACTCCGGCTACCCGATCTTGCCCGGTTGCCCGAACTTGAAGCATTGCTCGGTTATTCTGCCGTCGCACTGTTTCTCGAACGCGCGCGTGCGATTCGTTCAGACTTCACCCTCACTCCGCAAAATGCAGCCGCAGTCGCTGAGATCTGCGTTCGTCTCGACGGGCTTCCCCTGGCGATCGAGATGGCAGCCGCCCGTATCAAATCATTGACGCCTGAAGCCCTTGCCCACCGACTCGACGACAGGCTCGGGCTTCTCACCGCGGGCGCGCGAGACGTACCCGAACGGCAACGCACGCTGCGGTCCGCGATCGCCTGGAGTAACGACCTTCTGAAACCCGCCGAGCAGGTGCTGTTCAGAAGACTGTCCGTCTTCGCCGGCGGCTGCACGGCGGATGCGGCGCAGGCGGTCTTCGGCGGTGACCTCGAGATCAATGTTACCGAGGGACTGGGCGCGCTTGTAGATAAGAGCTTGGTGCGCCACGAGTCGCGACCCGACGGCTCCTCGCGATTCAGTTTGTTGGAAAGCCTGCGCGAGTTCGGACGGGGGCAGCTGGCAACAACAGGCGAACTCGAGACCATCCAGCACCGACATGCTGCATACTTCGTGGCGTTGGTTCATCAGGCGGAAGTCCACAAGCGTGGCATCCGCCAGTCAACATGGCTGGAAACCCTAGAGAGGGAGCACGCCAACATCCAGGGAGCGCTCGGGTGGTGCCTGGACGGCGGCAACGTCGCGCTAGGGCTGCAGGGCGCGACTGCCCTGTCATGGTTCTGGGACCTGCGCGGCCACTGGAGTATCGGCCGCCGCTGGCTCGAGCGACTCCTGAATGCCTACTCCACGACCCACGATTCCCTTCGGGCAAAGGGCCTGTGCGCGCTCGGCTATCTACTGTGGCACCAAGCAGAGTTTGAGCAGGCACAAGTCGTGTTCGAAGAGAGCCTAGCAATGTATCGGCGACTGGGCGAGACCATCGGCATCATCAATGCCCTGTATTCCCTGTCTTTACTGTTTCAGTGGCGCGAAGAGTACGCGAAAGCTGATGCGGCTATCCAAGAGGGCCTGGCGCTGTCTCGCGGGCTCAACGATGCGGCCGGGATCTCCGAAGGTCTCTTGCGTCTCGGCAATGTCGCCATCAATCGAGGGGAGTTCGAAGCGGGGACAGCATGCCTGCGGGACGCCCTCAGGGTCACACAGGAGCATGGGCTTGAGGGCGGCCGTGGGATCATCTTGTATAGCCTCGGGCGGGCGGGATTCTGGCAGGGTGAGTTGGATCGCGCGGCCTCCTTCTTTGACGAGTGCCTGGCGATCTTCCACGAGGTTGATTTTAAGTGGGACATCGGGCGAACTGTGGTGCGTCTCGGCGATCTTGCGGTCGTCCGTGGTGAGGTCGAATCCGCGGCACATCTGTACGAGGAGGGTTTTGCCTATCTCCATGAACTGGGCGACACACGGTGGGCGGCTCGCGCAACCCACGGTCTGGGCACACTGTCCCTCAGGCGCGGCGAGTACGGTGAAGCGCACGCCCTTCTCCTGGAAAGCCTCCGGCGCTTTTATGAGTTCGGGGCCAGACTCGAAGTCGCTGAGTGTCTAGAAAGCACCGCGGCGCTGGCCGCGTCGATTGATCAACCGGAGCTTGCGGCGAGGTTAACCGGCGCCATGGACAGTCTCCGGGAAACGATCGGCGCGCCGCTCCCTCCTGTGTACCGACCCCAGCACGACCGCATGGTCAGCCTATTGCGCCGTCGTCTTGGCCCCAGCGCCTTCGCGGGCGCCTATGCAGCTGGACGGGCGATGACGCTGGAACAGGCTGCTGCTGAGGCCATTACCCTGACCATCAAGCCCACCCGTCCGTCCATGTCCAGGAAACCGGCCCTCTCCCTGACCCGTCGCGAACACGAGGTCGCCGCTTTGATTGCCCAAGGCCTCACTAACCGACGGATCGCCGCGGCCCTGTTCATCACCGACCACACAGTGGAGTCGCACGTCGAGAACATCCTGAACAAGCTTGGCTTCAATGCACGGACGCAGATCGCAGCCTGGGCCTCGGCGTCCGAGAACCGTCCGGCCCCCGCTTTGTAGAACCGCCCGACCCTCGCAGTTTTCGCAAGGCTCTCCTGGATTTCCGGGATGCCGACGCGCGGCCGTCATCCTAGGATGGTCGCGTGCGAATGCTCGCCCTCGCAATCATTGTGCTGCACCTGGCAGTCCCGACCGCGAGTACTGGGAGCATGTTTCCGGTCGATGCGGTCGGCCGCCTGATCGTCGACGGCAAATACCTCTGCACCGCGTTTCCGGTTCGCACCGAGGCGATCCCTGTGAGTCCTTATGCGGCGGACAGCGCAGCTACACATCGCAACTGGCTGGTGACGGCCGGACACTGCGTCGGCAAGCAGATGGTTTACCGACAGCCCGCTATGCGACTCTTATCCCCGAACGGTCTCATAGTGTATCCTGAGCGGACGCATCCCGCGTCCCCAGTGGGATTCAGCGGCAGACCACCGGGTGGATTCGACATCGCGGTGCTTGAGTACACGACAACGTACCGCGCGCCAGTACTGGAGTTGGCGTTCAACCATGAGCTGCGCGAAGGAGACTTGCTACTGGCAGCGGGCTATTCTCGCGGCGTGCTGTATTACCCCGTCGGTCGTTACTTAGGTCACAATGAAGACGAACAACTCGTCGTTGATGCAGTGCTCTCCTCGGGCAGCAGCGGCGGACCAGTCTTAATCCCTGGCACGCGCAGAGTCGTAGGTATCATAGTCGAGGGGACTCCGAAACGGATGGAAGAGGGCATCTATGCATGTATATTCAAGCGCTGCGGGACTGACCGTCCTTACAAGGCGGTACCAATCAGCTGGATTCTCCGGGTGGTTCGCTGGTGAAGGGTCCCGAGTCTGCTTCGCCCAACGCCGAGGAATCCCGGCGATGTTGCCACTGCTCCCGGCCGACAGATGTTTGGGTGTTTGGACAAGCGAGTGTTACCGCCCGCGCGGCCGCGGAATAAAAGTTTCGACAAATTGACAGAGGGGTCAGGTCTTCGTTTGATACAGGTAACTCCGAATCCACTATCCTGTGCGGAGTCAAGACCTGACCCCAACAAGTTCGCAAGGGGTTGCGCGACGGGCTGGACCGCGCGGAGAAGTTCTACCGAAAAGCCTGAGGCCAGCGACCCGTCCTGCGGAGAACGGGAGCGCGCGACAAACACGAGGCGTCGAGGACCTGCCAGTAAATAGCGGTTACTTTCCTTTTTTGAAATTCAAGGCAAGAGAGTTGATGCAGTAGCGTTGGCCGGTGGGCTCCGGTCCGTCGTCAAAGACGTGGCCCAGGTGGGCTCCGCAGGTGGCGCAGCGGACCTCGGTTCGGACAATTCCGAAGGACTTATCGGCGTGCACCTCGAGAGACCCTTCAATCGGTGCCCAGAAGCTCGGCCAACCGGTACCGGAGTGGAATTTGGTTTGGGAGGAGAAAAGGGGAGTGGCGCAAACGGCACAACTATAGATGCCCTGCTCTTTGTTATCCGTGTATTTGCCGCTGTAGGGCACCTCGGTCCCGCCCCGGAAACAGATATCGTACTGCTCTGGTGTAAGCTGCTTCTTAAGCTCCTCGAGTTTTTGGCGATCCAGTTTGGCCATTGGACTAAAACTCTACCGGAATCCGTAATTCGTCGGCTTGTTCGGGAAGCCACAGATGGATTGTCTTTTCCAGAACCAATGTTCCATCCCTTCAGCATCTTCTCTAGTGGCTAAGAATCCAGTGGTGAACAGGCAGGCTTACTGAGGGGTCAGGTCTTGATTTGACACAGGGTAACCTCGAATCCGCTAACCTGTGCGGAGTCAAGACCCGACCCCCCACAGCTTCTCAACGCTTCACAACCGCCCTCTGCCTGCATGCCGGCACCGGAATCCGGTACACATTACTCAGAAATCGCCGAGCCGGTCCCCGGCACCAGGAAGACATCTCTGGATAGCCATCCCGGCTTCCTAAAGGTATTGGGTGTCGGGGTCAAGCGGATAGATCGGGCGCCGCAAGCGAGTGTAGGTAAACGTCGAGAGATCCGTGCTGGTCACCCCCGGAGTGTCAACCTCAATGATCTCTGTCGCAATCGGCTCGTACGCAGCCCGCCAGGCGATGGCCGCTTTGACCACAATGATCTGCCGTTGGGTCGGGTCGATGCCGACCGATCGCAGCTGCTCCAGATCGAATGGGGATGACTTACGCTCTGTGAGCAGCAGCTCGATTCCGCCGACCTGAACCACCGCGCTGCGCCCCATCTCCACCACCGCACCTGTCATGTAGGAGCCCGTGTTTACGTAGCGCCCATCGGTGATGGCGCGCACGACCCCCGAGACGGTGACGGGAGCACCGTGACGATCGTCGACCTTTCCTCCCACAGTCGTGCGCATCGTCCCGCCCACACCCGCCTCGACCGCCGCCGCCACGGCCTCGGCGTCCGCGATAGCGATGACGGCGCCCTGCGCATCCTCGGCCATCAACTGACGGAAGAGCACAGTGCCGTCTCCCGGTCCTCCCCCCCCGATGTTGTCGCCGACATCCGCCACAATCACCGGTCCGCTTTTCGCGCGTACGGCTCGTGCCACACCTTCGGTCACGGACAGGTTATGCACAGCAAACGCCTCTCGCTGAGCCCAGGCTTGCTGCGCAATCTGCCGCGCTATATCTTCCGCATGTGCCCGATTCCCATCGGACATTGCCACGATACAGACGCCCGCGTGCGGCACGTCGGCGTAGCAAAAGCCCCCCGCCACCGTGACCGCGAGCATCCCCGCGCTTGCCTCGAGGCGGTGCGCTTCCTCCATCAGCGTCGCCATCGGCGGACGCGAGGTCTGTTGCATCTGAGGAACTAACAGGAGCGGCACCGCCGAACGTGCCAGAGTGGGCCGGATGTGTCCCTGGAACGTACGCGCGAGTAGCGTTCCTGCCTCGACCGCCCGGTCATATATGTCTATGTGGGGATACGTGTCGTAGCCCGTAAGGATGTTCACGTTGTCGACGAGTCGTTTGCTGATGTTGGCATGGAGGTCCAATTCCACAGCGATAGGAACCTCCGGGCCGACCACCTCCCGGATCCGCTCGGCAATCTCCCCATCCGCATCAGGCGTACCGTCTGCAACCATCGCTCCGTGGAGGGCGAGGAGTACACCGTCAACTGGAGTGGCTACGCGCACCGCTTGTACCAGGTCGTCCACCAGCGCTTCGAACGTGCGCCGCTCCGTGAGACCGCTACTCACCGCTTTGGCAAAAAATGTCGGCACCGGCGTGAAATCTTCCGTGCGGCCAGCATCGAGGAAGCCACCCATCGGTGTGCGGGTCTGCTTGTAAGTCGACAGGATGGCGTCCCCGCGCCGGACGTAAGGAGCAAAGTCGCGCAGGGTCGCTGCAACCGCGCAGAATGTGTTCGTTTCCTGCATGATGCCGCCGACTGCGACGCGCACCCGCTAGCTCCCTCGCCCGTCCGCCGCCAGCAGCTCGGCACCGCCCGCTACCACGTCCAGCGCATGTCCAACGGCTTCACAGGTCCGATCGATCTCCTCTTCCGAGTGACTCAGCGAGACGTACCATCGTCCGCCGGGGATGACGCGCACCCCATGCTCGAGCAGAGCTGCGGAGAAACGGGAGTACGGCGCTCGGTCGACCCGCGCGGATGACTCGTAGTCCGTTATGACCGAAGCGTCCGTGAGCCACGCGTAAAACACCGGTCCGGGTCCCTGTACGAGGAGGGGGATCTTTCTCGCAACCGCGGTGCGCCGGATTCCTTCCATCAACCGCTGACCTAGCGCCGTCAGCCGTGCAAACGCAGCGCCATTGTTCCTTCCGAGCTCCTCGAGCGTGGCGAGCGCGGCGGCGACGCCCAGCGGATTCCCGTTGAAGGTCCCGGCGTGGACGACTCGGCCGGAAGTGATGAGATCCATGATCTTGCGGGAGCCGCCGACACAGCTCAGCGGGAATCCGTTCGCGAGAGCTTTGCCGAAGACTGCCAGGTCCGGAGTGACGTTAAGTAGCGCCTGGGCGCCTCCCATGTGGACGCGGAAGCCGGTGATCACCTCGTCGAAAATGAGGACCACGCCGTGCTGGGTGCAGAGCTTGCGCACTTGCGCAAGGTAGCCCGGCGCAGGCATGATCACACCGCTGTTGCACATGATGGGCTCCATTAGGATCGCCGCCACGTCGCGCCCTCGCGTGACCAGAAGGCGTTCCAGTCCCGGTGCGTCGTTCCAGCGCGTCACCAGCACGTGGTCCGTCGCGGTCGGGATCTGGCCTTCGCTTTCGGCCTGCGGGAGGACGTCTGTCTGAGCCGTAGGATGGCTGGACACCAGTTGTTCGTCGAGCCAGCCGTGGTAATGACCGGCGAACCGTACAAGGTTCTTCCGGCGGGTGTAGGCCCTCGCAAGGCGGACGGCAGCCGCCACCGCCTCCGAGCCCGTGCTGCAATAGCGGACCATCTCGATACAGGGAACGGCTGCGGCAAGACGTTCGGCGAGCAGCACCTCTCCTTCGTGTTGGCCGCCGTAGATGAAGCCCTTGGCCGCTGCACGCTGTACCGCCTGCACCACCGAAGGATAGGCGTGCCCGAGAATGACGGGGCCATACCCGCAGGTGTAGTCAACATATTCGTTCCCGTCAGCGTCGGTGAGCCGGCTGCCCTCCGCTCGGGTGAAGAACAGCGGGTAAGGGGACTCGTCCATCTTCACATTACTGCTCACCCCACCCGGCATCACCCGCTGGGCGCGTTCCCACAAGGGGCGTCCGCGCAGATCAGACGTCATGAACGTTCTCCAGGAAATCTTCCGCGAACGCCACCGCGCGCTCGAGAGTGGTGCCGACGATGCGCTCACCATCCTCAAGGGTAGCCAGACGCGCATCGCCAAGCGCGCCGTTTTCTGTCAGCTCTTCAAAGCGGTACGAGGCCTCGGCTCGCGCAGGACCGCGGATCTCGCTGTGTCTGAACGGCAGCGCCTTCAGGCGTCCCTGCGCGAGTCCGTTCTTCCGCACGAGATGAGGCGACAGCGCCAGGGCAATTGATGTTTCGACCTCGCACGCGTGACCATACGATGGAGAGCGGGCGATCCGGGCCGCCTCGTCGCCGGCGAGCCCGAACCATGACAGGGCGGCGATACGGAAGCCTTCGAACCGCAGCCGGCCGAACGTGGTGGCAAGGGGGGCGGTGTTGCCTCCGTGGCCATTCACCACGATCAGGCAGCGCACGTCGTGATGCGCGAGGCTGCTCACCAAGTCGCTCACGATAGCGTCGAGTGTTTCCGCGCGGAGGGTGAGGCTTCCCGTGAACGCCATGTGATGATAGGACACCCCGTAAGGGATCGCAGGCAGAAGGACGACCCGGGGAGCAAGGCGCTGCGCCAGGCGGCGGGCAAGGGCATCGGCGATCGCTGTGTCGACGCTCATCCCGAGGTTTGGACCATGCTGTTCGAGGGAGCCGATCGCGACGACTCCGCCGCGGACCTGCAACCAGATTTTCTTCGCCTCTACAGTCGTAAGATCAGCGAGCGCCAGCACCGACTCGTTCATGATCACTCCCCGATGTCGACGACGAGCGATTTGATCTGCGTCATTTCAAGCAGCGTGTACCTGCCGCCGAGTCGACCGGTGCCGCTTGTCTTGCCCGAGTAGCCCCCAAATGGTGTGTGCGGCTGCCAGTATGCGCTTGATTCGTTGATGTTCACGATGCCCGCCTGGAGATGCTCTGCGATTCGGAACGCTTTACGCAGGTCATGGGTGAACAGGGCAGCCACGAGTCCCGACGGAGCGCTGTTGGCGATGGCGACCGCTTGATCTTCTTCGTCGAAGGACAGCACAGGGGCCACCGGCGCGAAGGTTTCCTCAAGGTTGAACAACATGTCCGGCCCGACGTTGTCGACGACCGTCGCAGGATAGTAGAGGTCGGTCGGCATGCCTTCTTCATGTCGGCCACCGGTCAGAATGCGGGCGCCCTTCTGCAGCGCGTCTTCGACATGGTGGTCCAACTGTCGCGCGGGTCGCTCGTTATTAAGTGGGCCGAGCGTTGTGTCCCGCTTTCGCGGATCTCCGAGGCGGAAGGTCCCCGCAACGTCGAGGAGAACTGCGACGAAATTGTCGTGGATGCTGCGATCGACCAGAATGCGCTCGGTCGAATCGCAAATCTGACCGGCATTGCGGAACGCTCCTCGACCAACGCGCAGGGCGGCCTCTGTCACGTCCGCATCTCCCAGCACGATCGTCGGCGAGTTGCCGCCGAGCTCCAGCAACTGCGGTTTTCCAGCGGCGCGCCGGCTGACGTGGAGTCCGGTCGCCGAGCTGCCGGTGAACCCGATGGCATCGATGCCGGGGTGACCGGCGACCTCGTCCCCGACCTCGGCCCCCTCACCCGTCACCAGGTTGAGTACGCCGTTAGGCACTTCGGCTTCGAGCAGACACTCCATCATGCGGATCGCGCACCCCGCCGTCGTCGGCGCCGGAACCCACACGATGGCGTTACCTCCGGCGAGCCCGGCTGACAAGTACTCGGCCGGGATGGCTAGTGGAAAGTTCCAGGGAGTGATGACCCCGTAGACGCCCCGAGGCTGGCGGATCGTGAAGATGCGTTTCGCCCGGTCGTTGCTGGGGATCACCGCGGACTCCAACCTCGTGATGTCTTCCGCGGCGAGACGGAACATGACCGCGGTGGTGTCCACTTCACCGAGGGCCTCGGCGTGGTAGGGCTTGCCCTGTTCGAGTGTGAGGTACTCAGCGAGATCTTCCCGGCGTCGCTCGATTAGGTCGGCAATGCGGTGGCAGAGCCGGCCTCGCTCAAAGGCGGTCAGCCGAGCGAATGCGGGTTGGGCGGCATGAGCGGCGTTCACCGCGTTGCCGACATCCTCCCTCGATCCACGAGTCACCGTGGCCACTTGCTCTCCTGTCACCGGACTGATCACGTTCATGGTCCGTCCAGAGGCCGAGGGTACCCACCGGCCGTTGATGCACAGTCCTTTCGTCGCCGTCTGCGCGTCCATCTAACGGGCCAGCACTCCGGCAAACCCGCGCGTGATATAGGAGCGGAAGACCAGCGCGAATAGCACGGGTGGAATGATGGATAGCACGAGCGCCGCGAACGAGAGCGCAAAGCTCACGTCGTGGTTGATTGCGGTGGCGACGAGGACGACGGGCACCGTCTTCGACGCCATCGTCCGGGTCAAGAACAGCCCGAAGAGGAATTCGCTGTAGGATCCCATGAAGGCGAACGCCGCGGCCGCGGCGAGGCCCGGCGCAGCCATGGGAACGACGATGCGGGTGAGGGTCCCTAATCGCGAGGAGCCGTCGATCATAGCAGCCTCTTCGATTTCCGGAGGGAAGAAGCCGAAGTATTTCATCAAGAACCACATCGTAAACGGCAGCGTAAAGGCGACATATACCAGGATCAGCGCCGAGCGCGTGTCAAGGAGGCCGAGCCGGTCGATGAGGACAAAAATTGGAATAGCGACGGAGATCGCGGGGATGAGGCGGCTCGTGAGAATGAACGCGTAGGTAATGTCTCGGCCCCGGAAGCGCAGCCGTGCATAAGTGTAGGCGGCCAGGGTGCTGAAGATGACGTTGATCAGCATCACTGCGATGGAGACGATGAAGCTGTTCCGCAGCGCCGGGATCAAGCTCAAGGCCTCGCCGCTTGCCCGCCGGCCGATCTGGTCGCCGGTGTACGTCGCCGGGGGGACCCGTGTGATGATGTAACGGTAGTTGTCGAACGTCGGTTGCTTCGGAATGAAGTGCGGGGGGACGGTAAAGAGTTCCCGATCAAGCTGTAAACTAGAACTGACGAGCCAAAGGATCGGTCCCAGCAGGAATGCCAGCAGGATGAGACCGGCCCCGGAGGCTGCCACGCGGTTCATGAGTATAACTCCTCCGTGCGCAGCAACCGCACATAGATGAGAGCAAGACCGAGGGTGAGGGCCCCGATGACGAAGGCAATGGCCGCGCCCTTGCCCAGGTTGAGGAACCGGAAGATCTCCGCGTACGCAAACCAGGCCAGCATGGTGGTGGCGTCGGCAGGACCGCCCCCGGTGAGCACATAGATGAGGTCGAACGTGACGAAGCCCGCGATCGTCTCGAGGATGAGCAGAAGGAGAATGGTAGGTCGGAGGAAGGGGAGCGTGACGAATCGGAACACCGCCCAGCCTCCACCACCATCGATGTACGCTGCTTCGTAAAGATCCCGGGGGATGACCTGCAGCGTCGCGAGGCACATGATCGCCGCGAGCGGTCCCCACTTCCAGATGTGCGTGAGAACCAATGACAACTGCGCGAGAAGCGGGTTGCCGAGCCAGGAGATGTATTCTGGGAGCACGCCAATGCTCACAAGGAGCGCGTTGAGCGCTCCATAGTTGCCGTTGAAGATCCAGCGCCAGATGATCGCCGCCATGACGGTGGGAATGGCCCACGGGATAAGGATGGCGATGCGTGAGGCACCGGCAAGACGACCGGGGCGGTTCAGGAACAGGCTGACGGCAATCCCGTAGGCGAGGGTGCCGGCAATGATCATCGCTGTGAATCGGAGCGTTGTGAGCAGGGCGCGGACGAAGTAGTAGCTGCCGAACGTCTCTGCGAAATTGCGCAGGCCAACGAAGGGATGCGCCAACGGCTCGGTCAGGATGTTGCGATGCACGCTCAGGTCGAGCGCGAAGAGTAAGGGATAGACGGAGATCAGTGCGACAACGAGCAGCGTCGGGAGGATCGAAAGATAGGGATAAAGTGCTACGGCGCGTCTGGGCCGGGCGCGCGCCCGGCCCAGACGGAGATCCGCTGCCCCACGTTCCTGGATGCCAGCCAACGGCCTATTTCCGCTTCAGTTCATTCCACTTGGCGGCCATGTTCTTGGCTGTCTGATCTGGAGACTGCTGGCCGAGGTATGCCTTCTGTAGTTCCGCCCGCGTGAACACGTCCCACTGCGCAAACCACGGCGTGAGACCCTGCTTCACCTTGGAATAGCGCTGCCCGATCCGCTGGAGCAGCGGGACATCCACCCACTTCCCGAAGCTGAGCAGGATGTCGGTGTCCCTGAAGAGCGGCATCTGTGCAAAGCCCAGCCCGAAGTCGAGCGCCCAGCGGCGTACGACCGGATAGCTGTTGTCTGGCCCGGGTCCGCCGAAGTAGTTCAGGAAGTTCCACGCCGCGTCCAGGGCGTCTTTCCCGCGCTTGGGCACCTGGCTCGACATGGCATAGAAGCGTACGAACCCGACCGTCTGATGGGTGGAGCCCGGCATCAGCGCAATCTTGAAGTTCCCCGCCTCCTTCGACTGCTGCGGGTTGTTAAACGACCAGAGTGCTGATGCCCGGCTAATGCTGTAGACTTGATTGCCCGCCCGCATCGCGTTCCCGGCCTGTACCCCATCCCACTGCAAGGTCTCGGGATCCAACACGCCGGCGCGAAGGGCGTCGCGAACCCACTCGATCGCCTTGATGGTCGCGCTCCCCGGACGGTCGAACACAGGGTTCATGTCCTTGTCAAACAGATCGCCGCCCCTGGAGTAAACCATGGAGATAAACACCTCGATGGAGAACGGCTCCTGCTGGGAGAAGCCGAATCCGATCGGGTACTTCACGAGACCCTTTTCTTTGATCACCTTCGCCTGCTGGAGCAGCTCTTCCCAAGTCGACGGAGGGAGGCTGAACCCCGCCTTCTTCACGATCGCCTCATTGTAGAAGAAGGCCATCGGGTCCGCGTAGTAGGGCAGGCCGTAGATCTTGCCCTTGTAACTCATCCCCTCTACGGCGTACTGCGAAAAGGATTTAGCCATCTCCTTGACCTGCGGGAAATAGTCGTCAAGGGGGGCGATCCACCCTGCCGCCGCCCACTGCTGCAGCCAGTGATCCGAGCTGTAGAGCACGTCAGGCGCATTCGAGCCGCCGACGAAGTTGGCTACGATCGTGTCGGGAAACTGCCCCCAGTTGTAATCAGTGAGACGGACGTTGATGTTGGGATAGCGCTGCTGGAAGCGCTTGATATTTTCCTGAATCGTATCGACCGCAAATGTCCAGACCATGAAGTTAAGCGATACCTGGGGCGCGGCGTGAGCCGCCGGAAGCACGGGGAACAGGCTCACCATCAGGACGAGGACGGCGAGCCAGATCAGCAATCTTCCTTTCATTGGTTTTGCCTCCTCAATTGACTGAACCACGGTCCTGCACTCACTCAGCGCGCGGTTCTCACCCCCCTCGCTGCGCACGCCGCTCGGATGCCGGCCCCAGCGCGCGTGAAATCGCCGCACACGCGTCCACCGCCGCTCGGGCCACGCGTTGCCTGATCGATCGCATTCGGCTCGCAGGTCCAGACACGCTGATGGCTCCGATCACATTGCCGTCAAAACCAAAGATGGGAGCACCGATGCATGTCACTTCGGGCTCGGTCTCGCCGTTGTCCTCCGCGTAGCCTCGCACGCGCGTACGCGCGAGCTCACGCTTCCACGCCGCCCGGGAGGTGATGGTGCGAGGTGTGAGCGCCGGCAGCCCACGCCTGCGGATGGTAGCGTCGATCACAGATTCAGGAAGAAACGCTGCGATGGCTTTACCGAGGGCAGTCGAGTGCACCGGGGAAATGGTGCCGGCCGCTGCCGCCATCCTGAACGAATGCGCGCTCTCCAGCATCTCAAGGTAGACGATCTTCCCCTCCCGCAGCACGCCTAAGTTCACTGTCTCTCCATAGGCGTCCAAGAGCCGGCGCATGTGGGGGACGGAGATTTCAGTGAGAGGGGGATGTTTCCCCGCGAGGTCCCGGTAGCTCAGCCAGTGCGCGCCGAGACGATAAAGGTTGTCCGGGGTTCGATCTACATATCCTCTGCGCTCCAAGGTGCAGAGGAGCCGGAACACGGAGCTTTTCGCAATAGGCAGCCGTTGAGCGACGTCCTGGAGCCGGACTGGGCGACCCGAGTCCCGCAGTGTTTCCAGCACATCGAGCGCGCGATCCACCACATGGACCGCATATCGGTCAAGGTTGCGTGGAAGGCGCCCGCCTCGCATGTTTCAGTGAATGAAACTGACGTTTTGGGATTTCTTAAACAGAACGTACTCGGGGCGGTGCGCGTTGTCAAGCCCAGCAGATGTTGGGCAAGCGAGCGTTACCGCTCGCGCGGCCGCGGAATAAAGGTTTCGACAAATCCGTCGGCAGTGAAACTGATGCTCCGCCCGGCGACCTCGCCTTCGACACGGTAGCGTGCCCGCAGCTGAAGGAAGACGTGGCCTTTGCCCGGAGTGTTGATGATGTCTTTGACTCCAATACGGACGTGCAGGTAATCACCGGCATCGTTCACCGCGCGGTAGGTTAACCGTCCCGGTACCCGCAACCGCACACCTTCCACTAGCGGACCCGGGCGCCATTCTTCCAGCGTCGGCGCGCTTGCCCTCAGCAACCCTAACAGACCCGGCCGCGAATCATGTGTCCCATACAGGCTGACTAGCATCTGCTGCCGTCCCAAGGAAGGATGCCGTATCATACCAGCAAGCAGCGCGTAATCGGCGGTGCTGACAGCGCCCCACTCCCACGTCACCGCCTCCCAGAGGCCCCAGTTGTGGTCGTGGTAGCCTGTTCCGTTGACCGGAAATTGCAGCCGCCCCACTCTGAGCGCCCCGGAGACCTCAGCGCGCAGTACGGGTACCACGTACCCTGAGACGAACGTTCCCGCCCTCCATTCCACCGGCGGAACGTACAGCTGAGCGACAGGCCGCATCTCCAGGTCCAGAGAGAAATCCGGCCGGACCAGGTGAAGCCGGTAGGTCCCGCGTGTCAAAGTGACACGATGCGGCCCGGCTTGTAGTACGCTGCCGTCGAACGGCAGGGCAGTCGCCGCGTGTGCTTCCGTCCAGCGTACGATCCTTTCATCTGGAAGGACCACGGTGACGCCCGCCAGCACCCTTCGACTACGATCTGCAACCATCGAGACATAGCCGTACAAACCATCCGGCGTCGAGAAGTTGAAGTACCACCACTCCGCCCACGAGCGACCCTGCGTGCTGTTTACCGGCCGGTGAAACCGGTCGATCTCCGTCAGGAGCATCAGCGGATCAGGTTTCAGCCATTTCCGGTCGTGCGGTGATTCTTTCCAGGCGGAAGCGGAGATGGCCAGGGCGCTGCGGGATTGCCGCGCGAGGTCTGGCAGATCGGCGCTGGCCTTCGCGGGGTGAATCCCCCTGGGAGTCCGCAGATAGACGAGATTATCCGCGATTTCCGGGGAGACTCCATCGATGACCCCTGCATACCGCGGTCCCAGCAGTACCTGGCGGACCAGAAACCGCGCATTGGGAATCGCCAGGAACATCGCAGTCACGCCTCCGACTTTCAACACGTCCGGATCGATGCCCTCGGGGAGCAGGACCACGTCGCCTCCGGAAATGACATCCTTGTCCTGCGCCTGCCAGTGCAGCGCATCGCCGACGGCCAGCAGTGCCAGCATGACCGCTACACCGACTCCGTAGCCGATCAGCAGCACCAGAGTCCGGCGTGGACGGGTGCCAAGCGACCGGCGAGCGATCAGCGCAGCGGTCGCGGCTTTCATGACAGCAGTCCGTCCCGCATCGTCAGCCGTGTTGAGGCCAGGGCCGCAAGCTCCGGGTTGTGGGTGACGAGCACGATTGCGACTCCTTCCCCGTTAATCCGTTGCAGAAGCCTGCCGATCTGCTGTCCCGTCTGCTGGTCCACTTCGCCGGTCGGCTCGTCAGCCAGCAGGAGGTGAGGGCGGTTGGCCAGCGCCCTTGCGATGGCGGCACGTTGCATCTCGCCTCCGCTGAGCTGGCCCGGGAGGTGCCGCCGCCGATGCGCTAGTCCGACATACGACAGCAGATCCTCGAGGCGCTCGCCTCGTCGTTGCGCCTGCAGGCCGGCTTCCAGCATCGGCAGCAGTACATTTTCTTCTACGGTCAGCATCGGCAGCAGGAAAAACCGCTGAAAGATGAAGCCCACGCGGAGCAGCCTCAGATTGGACAAAGTTCGATCGGTCAAGCGGTGTGTCACATTCCCGAACAGCCGCACCTCCCCGGTCGTGGGTAAATCGACCCCTCCCATGAGATGCAGCAGCGTAGACTTACCGCTGCCAGACGGCCCGGCGATTGATATGAACTCTTCCTGGCGAACCTCCATGGTCACGCCACGCAGGGCTGAGATTGCCGTGCCGTCGAGATGATAGGTCCTAGTGGCCTCTGTGATCTGGACGATCGGCTCGTTCATCAGGATCATTGGATCTCTTGATGCAACGTCGTGGCGATGTTCAATCTGCCGGCCACCCATGCGGGATACAGGCCGCCTATCGTCGCGGTAAGCAGAAGGAGGATCACAGTGCGGATCGCCGCCTGAGGCGTGAGGACAAAGAAGTGCAGATCCTGTGGCAGTCCGGGAGAGCTGCGCAGGATCGCATCGAGCGGCTGGCTTAGCGCTGCGCCGAGCAGCAGGGCCAGCGGCGCGCTCACGACAGCCACGACGGCGCCTTCGAGGAAGACCAGCAGCACCAGTCGCCTGCGGCGCAGTCCCAGCGCGCGGAGAGCGGCCGCTTCACCGAGTCGCTCTCCCACTGCCAGGGTGAGCACCGCTCCGATCAGCAGCACTGCCACGAGGACGCTGACGGCGCTGAGGATCGCCGCAAAGTGGTTGAAATAAGTGAGCTGCCCGCGCACACGGCTGACCAGATCCGGAATCGAAAACGCATCCAGGGCGGGGAATGTTGTCTCAATCCACTGCACAACGGCATCCGGTCCGGCGCCGTCTTTGAGCTTCACGACAATGAACGATGCCTGCCCCTGCCGCAGCTCGAGAAGAGCCGCAAGTTCCTCAAATGGCAACGCGAGCGTCCGTTGCGACCGCAAGTCAAAGACGTATTCTCCGAGAGCATCCACCGTGGCTACAGACGTACGCTCCGCTGTTCCAATCTGCGGGTTCACTGAAGTGGCCAGGCGTACCACGTCCCCTGGTCCGATCTGCAGGGCGTGGGCCAGTTCGGGATTGATGATGAGGCCCCGGCCGGGAATGCCGTGCGTAATGCTGACTACCCCGGCGAGCTCAGGCTTTAATCCCAGCGCAAATGCGGTTGCACGGTCGTGCGGTGTCAATACGTAGATATTGGTGGCCAGCACAGGCGCCGCCCACGCCACGCTTGGATGCGCGGCAATGGATACGGCAGTCTGGGCCGCTGCGGGCATGAGTGCCTCGGCTTCAAATGGGAGCGTTCCGCGCAACACCACGCGGACCTCGTAGCCCAGCCGACCGAGCACCGCTTCAAAACTCGTCTCTAGACCTTCTGCCAGCATCGACATGTTGAAGAGCAGCGCACCGGCAATGGAAACGCCGGCGATCAGCAGCACCGTGCGCGACGCGGAGCGACGGAGATTCTTCCAGGCTAGAAACGAGACCACGCCTATCGGCCCACCTGCTCCAGCGGATGCTGGCGGAGCAGGCGCACGCTGACCGCCGCGCCCGCTGCCAGTCCAAGCAGCACGGCCAGAGCGGCGACGATCCACAGGGCTTGGGGCGTAATGACAGCAAATCGCAGGTGCGTGTGAAAGAGCGGCTGATAGTAGGCGTTGATTCCCCACGCGAGCACGGCGCCAAGAGCCAGACCAACAGCGGTCCCGGCGATCGCCGCTCCCGCCGCGATCCCCAGCACCGTGAACGCGATCGTCTCTTTGGCGATTCCCACAATACGCAGGGCACCGATCTCCTTCCGCATCTCGGTGAACTTAAGCGCCATGATCGTGATCAAGAAGATGCCGCTGGCCAGAAGTGTGATCAGGGCGATGGCGCGGTGGAACTGGGTGATGACGCGAAATGTGCGCGACGTGATCCGGGCCAGATCGGCGGCGGTGTACGCGTCGTAGCCGCGTCCGAGGGCATTCAGGTCATCTCGCAGCCATGACGCCCGCGTGGGATCAAGGAGACGCACGACAATCCGATCGACCGTGTCGGGTTGCTGCAGCAGCGATTGGAGGTCGGGAAGGTGGAAGCGAATGACCAAGTCACCGCGGGCCACATCCGCCGGATGCTCGGGAGGACTCCACACCATCGTCACCCGCGCCCGCCGCGACTGCGCCATCGACGGATCTGCGCTGACCTCAATCACGTCTCCGACGCTTAGGCCAAGCCGTTCGGCTGTGCGGCGGGAGAGCCCAATTTCAAACAGCGGTTGGTCTGGTGAGCGTCCTGCAGTAGCCGTGGGAACCAGCGATAGGACAAGGACAGCCAGCAGAATGAGGCGAGGGCGAGGAACTTGCATTCGCCCTCATCCTAGCACCCTATCACAACTGGCTCCAGCTCCAAACAAAAGGGCCGTCGCGAAACGGCCCTTTTGTCCTGAGTCTCACTACAATGTGTACTCAGGTCCCCATAATCTTTCGGCCTGCCTTACGCCTTCTCACGCGACCGCGTCCACCAGGCGACTTAGCGGCACGCTTCTTGGCTGCAGTCATTCTACCGCCTCTGCTTTTCTTTGCCATTTTGAAATCCCTCCTTCTTCATGTATTTCCCCCATCACGATACGCCACAAGCAACCCATCCCGAATCGGAACAATCGAGGAGATCCATCCCGGATCTGATGAGATCATCCGAGTGAGATCTCGAACACCCTGAGTCGTCGCCGAGCGGTCGGCATCGTCGAAAATGCGTCCCTGCCAGAACATGTTGTCCACGATAAGCACGCCACCCGGACGGAGTTTCTCCGTGATCACCGGCAGAGACTTCGGATACGCTTCCTTATCGATGTCATTGAAGATCAGGTCGAAGGGGCCTTCGACGCGCGAGAGCGTTTCGACAGCCTCACCGACGTGGTACTGTACGACATCCTCAAACCCTAACGTGTTGAGATGTTTGCGGGCGCGGCGCGAGAGTTCTTCGTCCCAGACAACATGGAACACAGTCCCGCCACCGTTCTCCTGGACCGCCCGCGCGAACCACGCCGTAGAATAACCGAAACCGGATCCCATCTCAAAGACGCGGCGGGCGCGGATCAGCCGGGCCAGCAGATAACAGAAGTTTCCTGCAGCTGGGCCCACGATGGGGAAACGGGTCTCACGCGCGTACGCTTCCATCGCCTGCATCTCCGCAGGTCGAGGAGGCACGCGTGTGTCGAGGTATTGCCTGAGCTGCGGGGCGAGCAATTCCCACACCATCGGAGACCTCTCAGCGACTCCTTCGTCTGCCACCTTTTCGCCTGGGGACCTTCGCACCTTTCTTCCGCGCTTCGGACAGTCCGATCGCGATGGCCTGCTTCCTGCTTTTCACCCGCTTCCCACTGCGTCCACTGCGAAGGGTCCCTCTCTTACGTCGGCGCATCGCCGATTCCACGTGCTTCTGTGCCGATTCTCCGTATCTGGCCATCGATGACCCCCTTCTGGCCTTCCGGGCCAGTAAACCGGCGTCCTTCTTCCACGAATGTTGCGCCGCCCGCGGAGACCGCGGGCGGTCGCATTTAGACTGGCGCTTGCTTCCCGGAGAAAGGGGTAAAAAGCGCTCACGGTTAGCAGTAATATGTTAGTGTCGGAGGTGAGCTCGGGACCATGACTGACACCGTCGCCGCGGCGAGTCTGGCTGTCTTAGCAGCGTTTGCCTTCATCGCGCTCCTCGTGGTTCTTCCACTGATCCGAGATGTGCGACGCGCTGTCTCCCGGATTGACGCCGCGCTGGCTCGCTACGAGCAGGACATAGGCCCGCTGCTCGCCCAGGCGCGTCTCACCCTCGTGGAAATGCAGCGCGGGGCTGCAAAGGTGCAGTCGATTACCGGGCGACTGGATCGCGTGGTGCAACTCCTCGACCAGGCCGACCGAGTGCTCTCGGGAGTTCGCGTTACCGTAGGTCGAAGTGTGACGCCGCCTGTGGCAACCGCGGCGGCGGTGCTCGCAGGTGTCGGTCAGGCCATCCGATACCTGTTCGGTTCGAAACCGGGCGATGGAGACCACGATGAAGGGGAATGGAACCACACTCCACCTGTAGGAGGGACGAGAAATGGCTGAGAAGTCAGAGTTCAGTGCCGGATTGCTCATCGGTGGGCTCATTGGTCTCGGATTGGGGTTGCTCTTCGCGCCCAAGCCGGGAAGTGAGACCCGTGAGGAGCTTCGTGTCAAGGCCGATGAGATGGGAGGGCGCCTGAAAGATACGGCGCAGGATGTCTCGGAGCGGGTCCGGTCCCGCATGCGTGAGGGCGCCGGCGAGATCGCCACGAAGGTGAAAGACTCGGTTGGCGAGACATCCCACAAACTGCGTGGGGCCTACGAGCGCGGTCGTGACGCGATGCAGCAAAAGCGTAAGGATATGCTGGATACGCTCGAATCGAATGAGGAGAACTAGGTTCGTAGTGCCTGCCTTCAGAAACTGCCCGTTGGCTCTGCCACCGGGCAGTTTCTTTTTGGGATGAGCGCTGAGTAACGATGCCGCACGCCAAGGATCGGATCAGGCCAATTGCGATTTGTATCTTCTCTCACGGCGGCCGCATCCTGGTGGCGGAGGGCGTTGACCCGGTGAAGCGTGAACGATTCTATCGCCCGATCGGCGGTGCGATTGAGTTTGGCGAACGGGGAGCAGAGACGCTGATCCGTGAGATCCAGGAAGAACTCAAGGCCGAAATCAGCAGCCTTCGCTACCTCGGCGCGGTAGAGAACATCTTCACGTACAATGGCCAGCGGGGTCACGAGATCGTCCTGGTCTACGACGGAGCGTTCGTCGATCTGTCCCTCTACGACCGGTCGGAACTCGAGGGACTCGAGCATGACGGGTCCACTTTTAAGGCCGTGTGGAAGTCTATAGGGCAGATGCAGGAGGAAGGCGTGCCCGTCTATCCCAGCGGCCTCGCGGAGATGCTCGCCGCAGCGAAGGATCGGAGCAGATGATCCGCAAAGTTGGCGGCAAGTACGTCTGTAAGCTCTATATCGATATTCTCAAATTCGCTGTAATCGCATAACCTACACCCACCTTAACATGGCTGAAGTGCCCACTACGATCGCTCCAATATATTGACAAACATCGATCTATCGTCTAGCGTGTAGGAGGGACATCCAATGACCACCAGGGCGCTTCCGCTCACCAGGAGTTGCTGCGACGTCGACTGTATGTCGGAGGTCGCCAGCACGAAGTTCGACGAAGCTGCAATCAGCCAGCGATCCGGCCAGTTCAACGCGCTCGGCGACGAGATCAGGCTCAAGATCCTCCAACTGCTCGCGCGGCACGAAGCACTATGCGTGTGCGAGATCCAGGAGGCCTTCGACGTGGGGCAGCCGACGATCTCCCACCACTTGAAACTCCTTCGCGACGCGGATCTTGTCGACGTGGAGCGGCGCGGGACGTGGGCGTACTACTCCCTTCGCAGAGACACCCTCAAAGCGCTGATGCAAGAGCTCGTCACGGTGTTGTGAGTGTGATCCGATGATCCGACTGCGCTCGGCCCAGCCGGGAGATCTTTCAGCCGTTGAACGCCTGCTCACTGACGTCGATCTCACCACGGCCGGTGTGGCGGACCATGTGGATGGATTCATCGTTGCCGAGGATGCTGCATCGATCGTGGGGTGCGCCGGGCTCGAGACGTATGGGGCCGGAGGGCTGCTGCGTTCAGTCGCAGTGCGACCAGACCATCGGAGCAACGCCGTTGGGCGGCAGCTCGTGGAACGCGCGCTCGACCGCGCGCGAGAATCCGGCGTGCAGGTGGTCTATCTGCTGACCAACACCGCCGCCGACTACTTCAAACGCATCGGCTTCGAGTCAATCCAACGCGATCAGGTTGATTCCGCAGTGCAGCAATCTCAAGAATTCTCAACTGAATCCTGTGATTCCGCAACGGCCATGCGCCTCATGCTTGGGCTGGCCCTGGGGCCAGGGGGGAGCAATCGATGATTTACACTGACCAGATCAAGCGTGTCGTCCGGGAGCATTATGCCCAGAGCCTGCAGACCGGGTGTTGTGGCGCCGGATCTGCCTGCTGTGGAATCGAGCCGGCGGGAGATTTGGCGCTCGAGGGCCCGGCCCTGGGCTGCGGGACGCCGCTCGGCTACGCGGAGTTGAGAGCGGGCGAGACGGTTCTTGACCTGGGCTCCGGTGCCGGACGCGAGGTGCTGATGGCGGCGCGAGAGGTAGGACCGGACGGACACGCCATCGGTGTCGACATGACCCCGGAGATGATCGCGACGGCACGAGAGAACGCTCGACGGAACAACCTATCGAACGCCGAGTTCAGACTGGGAGAGATCGAACAGCTCCCGATTGCCACCGGCAGCGCCGATGTCGTCATCAGTAACTGCGTGATCAATCTCGTGCCTGACAAGAACAGGGCGTTCGCCGAAGCTTTCCGGGCGCTCAAGCCCGGCGGCTGGCTCATCGTCTCTGACATGGTCACACACGGCGTGTTGCCGGACGCGATGCGTTCAGATCTCACCGCGTGGGCCGGCTGCGTGGCAGGCGCCGTCGATGTGCAGGAGTACACGGCGGTGATCGAGCGCGCAGGCTTCCGCGATACCGAAATCCTCGCCCGGACCGATGCGGCTCCGGGGCAGGTATTCAGCGTCACCGTTCGCGCCCGGAAACCGCGGAGTTAATCGAGAAGGCGGATAAGCAAGACGGTCTCGCCGCGGCCCACGGCGCCGAGTTTTGCCACAACGGTCTTACCGTCTGGGCCGAACTCAAAATCGGCAGCCACCGTGCCCGGCCGGAACTCAGGTGCGGACGGATCGTTGAATCGTGTCAGGCGCTGCCTGCCCGACCCGTCATCGTTCATGATCCAATAATCTAACTTCAGATCCCGCGGGTCTTTGCGCTGCGCGACGCCTTCACTGCTCGCCCAGACAATCCGCTTGCCGTCGGCGGTGAACTGCGCATGTTCATCCCACTCATGGTTGCGTGTCAGCTGCGTCAGGCGGCTGGTGGCCAGGTCGAACGCATAGATTTCTAGATCGAAGTAGTCGCCGCGCCGCGGCGCGCCGGAAAACAGGATGTGCCGATCATCGGGCGAGAATCCATGCGTCTCGTACAACTGGAGATCTCCGGGCCGCAGCGCCCTGGTACGCGCCGGGGACGGTCCGGCTTCCGTGAGGACGATGTCGACGATCTTGATGGCCCACTGACCGCCGAGTCCCCGGACCGACGGGTCCACGATTTCGCTCCAGAGCAACAGGCGTCCGTCATGCGAAAAGTGCGGGTGCAGCACGCCGCCGCCTGCCTTGACGCGAGTGACGCGCCAGACGTGAGTGCCATCGGCCTTCATCAGCCAGATGTCGTTGTTGATGCCGAGGCCTGGAGTGCCGGTGTAACTCTCCATGGGCCTGCGACTGCCTGCGAGCGCCGGATCGTGCGCCTGGAACACCAGGTATTCGCCGGATGGATGCCAGGCGGGATTCCCGCGATGCGAGCGCGGAAGGCCGGAGCGCCCGCAGGTGAGGCACTGCTCGTTTGAACCATCAGGATGGATCGTGTAGATCTCGAAGGTCCCGGTGCTGCTCTTCCGGTCGAAGGCGATCAGGTTGCGAGCATGTGACCATGCGACGCGGCCGCCGTCCTCGACGAGAATCTCCACCTGGACGGCTGGTGCAGCGGACCCGAGTGCCCCCGCAATCAGGGCTGTTGCCAGCGACAGCGCGAGGACTGCGAATCGCATCATGATACATATGCCCGATAACCATCGCTCGCGGCCGGAGTAAAGCGATCCTAGCGCTGGCAGAAAAGGCAAAAGTAGGTCGTGCGGCCTGCGATGCGCGCAACGCGAAGCGGCCGGCCGCATCGAGGGCAGCGCCCGGTGCGATCACGCGCATCAAGAAACCGGCCGACTGGGCGCCCGTAGCGCGACAGTCTCACCACAGCCTGGCGCAAGACCCGGCGGATCGCGAGATGCAGACGAGTGATTTGGTGGGTACGGAGCGTGGTCGCTCCTCGCGCCGGATGAAGGCGCGCCTGCCATAGGATCTCGTCGGCATAGATGTTGCCAATACCGGCAATGAGATCCTGACGGAGGAGCAGCGATTTCAATGTCCCGCGCCGGTCCCGCAAGATCATCCGGAACTTTCTGAGGGTGAACTCCGGTTCCAGCGGTTCGATCCCCATGTGAAGCAGCCCGGGGAAGCGTGACAACTGATCCGATGTGAGCAGGTCCATGTGACCGAAGCGTCGCTGGTCGGTGAAACGCAGCTGGCCGCGATCGAGGTGGAAGACGATACGCGTGTGGCGGTCCACCGGAGCGTCTGGCTGTGCGATCACAAAGTCACCCGTCATCCGCAGGTGCGCGACCAGCGTGAGATCGCCTTCCAGCGTGATGAGCAGGTACTTGCCTCGCCGCCCGATGTCGTGGACATGACGTCCCCGCAGCAGGCGGGCAAAGGCGGGTGGATCGGGAAAGCGCACGGTCGAGGGGGTGATGAGGTGGACGCGGCGGATACGCCGCCCGCGCAGATGACGCCGGAGCCTGCGCGCGACGGTTTCGACGTCAGGAAGCTCTGGCATTGGTGGGCGCGACCTACATCCAGCGGTGGCGGCCCGAGTAGATCGTGACGACCGGTCCTCTCGGATGACGGTGCCGGTAGGCACGGAATCGAGCCAGAAGTCGCCTGTACCTCGCATCTGAAGACCTGAGCTTCTGGTGCGGGATGTCCAGGAGGTATTGTTCTACCTTCCACGCGTTTCGTTTCGAGAACCGCCAGTCGTAGTTCCCGAGCTTGCGCAGGTCCACGAGCTGGTACCCCCTGATGCGACCGGTGAAATCGACGTACGGGTCGAAGTAGCTCCAGACGAGATGACGAATGGATCGAAAGACGGGTTTCCGACCATGCAGGCCAGCATCGCGGGAACGCCCAATTGCGCCCCACCGTCGTCCACGGCGAAAAACATAAATGACGTGATCGATCCCGTCCTGCGATTCGAAACTCACCACCAGGGGGGGATAGCCATGCTGTTCAAGAATCACGGCGGCCGCAAGCGTGGCCTCGAGGCAATGCGCCTGCGCTCGCCGCACCACTTCGCGGAATGAGCGAAGTGTCTCCCCCTTGCGTTCCCAGTTGTAGTGCAGTGATCGCAGCCAACGTTGGACGCGCTCGGGTGTCCGGTTGCGCCGGATCGTCGACCATTCGCGTCGTGTGAACGCCGTGCGGGGCGGGGGACGGCGCGAACTCATGGCCCGTGTTATTCGCAGCATCGAAGATGAAGCCTCCAGGAGACCACCATGGACGTGCTACGGCACGATCGAAGCAAGACCGGACTGCCCGATCGTCCTGAGTATTTCTCCGGCACGGTGCGGACGCAGAACTTGCGCCGGCCGTCAGCAGAGGGTGAGGCGGAACTGATCGCCGTGTTCTTTGACGCCGGTGCCCGGACGATTCCACATGCGCATGCAAATGACCAGGTGCTCTACTTTGTCGAGGGGGAAGGCATCGTCGCGACTGAACAAACGCGGCGAATCCTGCGTGTCGGTGAGATCGCCGTGATCCCGGGCGGGGTCTGGCACTGGCACGGCGCCACGAAAGCCACGCCGGCATGCCACATCTCCATCAAAGCCGTCGGTCCGACGAATTGGGACCTGCCGAAGAAGAACTGGAACGAGTACTGACTAGAGCGGCTCGAAGGATCGTGGCGGCAACGCAACGGTAGACGCTTGGGGGTGGAAAATGGTGGCCAGGATTTCAAGACCGGTGACAATCCTCGGTCCAGGCCGGTTGAAGTATGATGTCGCGTCCGTGAGGTACACCTGCTTGTCCTGGACTGCCGGCAGCCGGTGCCATTCTGGCCGATCAGTCAGCAGGTGAATTTCTTCGCGCGTGCGGGCAACATCAAACCCGCATGGCATGATGATGAGAGTCTCCGGCGCGGCGGCCACCACGTCCTCCCACGACGCCATGAATGAAGGTTCCCGTGTCTTGCCGAGCACGTCACGGCCTCCGGCAATAGCGACCATTTCCGGGACCCAGTGTCCCGCGACATAGAGCGGCTCCAGCCACTCGATGCACGCGACGCGTCGCTTCGGGAGGCCTGCGACGGAATCCCACACGCGATCGATCCGGTCACGCAGATCCCCCTCGATCGCGTCTGCGCGGGCGCGGTGTCCCGTGAGTTCTCCTACCAGCAGCAGGTTCTCGAGAATGTCGAGCAGGCCGAGCGGTTCCAGGGAGACGATCTTTGTCTCAGCATCCAGCACCTTCGCGGCCTGTTTGACGAGCGTATAGGACGGGGCGCACACCGAGCAGAGCTCTTGCGTCAGGATCAGTTCTGGTCGGAGCTCGGCGAGCTGCTCGGCGTCCAAGTGGTACACGCTGTTGCCGCGATGCACCGCGTGCCTGATGCGGGCCTCTATCTCGCCGCTCGGCAGTGTGGAGGTGACGATCGCCTGGCTGAGGACCGGCGTTCCGGCAATCTGCGGGGGATAATCGCAGTCGTGGGAGATTCCGACCAGATCCTCGGCAAGACCGAGGGCACACACCATCTCGGTCGCGCTGGGAAGCAGCGATGCGATACGCATGATATCTCCATATTAACAGGGGCCTGCGTTTCCGCAGGCCCCCTGGGCGCGACGTGCGTTCGTTACGAGTAGAGATTCAGCGGATGGCGCTTGAGCGAAGAGCCCAAATTGCGCTTCAACTGATCGAAGATCTCGAGGTCGAATTGGCCCACGAACGTGATCGCTGTGCCTGCCCGTCCCATGCGCGCGGTGCGGCCGACCCGGTGAATGTACGTCTCAACATCTTCAGGCATGTCGAAGTTGATGACGTGGGAAATCTCCGGCAGGTCGAGCCCGCGTGAAGCCAGGTTCGTCGCGATGAGAATCGGTGTGCGTTTCTCTTCAAACGCCCGCAGCGCCTGCAGGCGCGCCCCCTGGCGCATGCCGCCGTGCAGCACGCCGACGCGCCGGTCAGATCTCAGCGCCCTGGCCAGGCGGTCGGCCCGGTGCTTCGTGCGACGGAACACCAACGCCGAATCAATCTCTTCCTTATTGAGCAGACTCCGGAGGGCTCTAACTTTGTCTTCTTCTGCGACCTCCAGATAGAACTGCTCGACCGTTTCAACTGTCGGCGTCGGTGTCGCGATGCGCACCCAGACCGGGTCGCGCATCTGCTGCTTCGCGATCGCGTGGATCGCGGTCGGCATCGTGGCGGAGAACAGCGCCGTCTGCCGGCTCGACGGGGTCTGGCTCAGGATGCGAGAGACATCTGGCAGAAAGCCCATATCCAGCATGCGATCCCCTTCATCCAGGATGACCATGGTTGCTCCGCCGAGCTTGACCGTGCCCCGCTGGACATGATCCAGCAGCCGGCCGGGAGTGGCCACGGCGATCTGCGGGTACCGGCGCAGTTCTGCGAACTGACGCTCGATGGACTGCCCGCCGAACAGTGTGACCACCCTGAACCCAGACTCGCGACCTAGTGCGCGAATCTCGTCAGTGACCTGAATCGCCAGCTCGCGTGTGGGCACGAGCACGAGACCCTGAAGGGTCCGGACGGTGGCATTGAGCCGTTCCACGAGGGGAATGGCAAACGCACCGGTCTTGCCGGATCCCGTCTGAGCCTGGCCCACCACGTCTTTGCCAGAGATCATCACTGGGATGACGCGGGTCTGGATTGGTGTGGGTTGCGTCCACCCGAGCGCGCGGATTGCCCGCTTCGTCTCGGGGCGGAATGCGAGTCCACCAAACGTGGGCTCGACTTGTGTTGCTAATTGCATACAAATAGCCTCCTTCGAGTCCGGTTCAAACCGGACCGTGAGTTAGTTCCGGCATTTGCGTGTGTCTCGCCGCAACCAACCCACCACGAAGAAGGCTCGCGATACACAACGCGAGGGATGCCACGTCGGCATCCCTCGCAGAACGCTCTATGACGGTTGTTTGGAGTATAGCAGAATTAGCCGCTTCAGTCAAAACAGAGAGACACAGACTCAGCGTCTGCCACGCCCGCCTCCGCCGCCACCACGTTTGCCGCCTCGACCGCCACCACCGTAGCCACCACCGCCACCATAGCCACCGCCGTTACGTCCACCACCACCACCGCCGCCGCCGTAACCACCCTTGCCGTAGCCACCGCCGCCCCGGTCACCGCCGCGGCCACCACCTCGATCGTCTCGAGGCCTCGCCTCGTTGACCATCAGCGTCCGGCCCTTGTGCTCCTTACCGTTCATCGCTTGGATGGCTTCCGCGGCCTTCTCCTCCGGTACGTCCACGAACCCGAATCCTCGATCCGCAATGAGCCGTGTCTGCGCCACGGGTCCCCAGGCTTGAAATAGATCGCGGAGCTCCTGCTCCGTGACGTCGTACGACAAGTTGCCAACGTAGAGACTCTTGGTACCCATCAGCTCACTCCTGTCTTTGAGGGATCTGCATCAACGGCTATCATAATGGCGATCCTCAGGATGTGACATTGGCTCGCTTCTGCAGCGAGTGTAACAGTCTCGCTGCCCGCGGCATCGATGGCGAGGGATTGCGATACGCGTAATGGATGAGGCGTCTTGCGCGAGCGCCACGATACGTAAGCATGTACCGTCCCTTGGGGCGTCGAGTCATGGTGCCGGCGGGGAGGTCGGCGTACCGAGACAATGCATCGCTCAGCCGGAAGAGGAATCCCTCGGTTCCAATCAGCGCCAAGGTTCGGACAGATGCGAGGATTGTCGGCGTGACTCTGCCCCCGAAGGGAGGCGTTTGATGCCCGCCTTCGAGGTAGCCTCGGACGAAATGCGGCAATAGGGAGCTTGGGATCAACGCGATCGAGGCCGAGCCGTCTTCTTCACCGGCCCCCGGCGCCCCCCACTGAACGAGGAATTTGCCAAACTCGCGATCCCGGATGTAACCTTGGAGCCCGTTTAGGTTGCTGCGGCACAGCTCCCAGTGAAGCCGACAGTCAAGGAACTCTTCGCCAATCCGGTGCACATGGTCGAGATCTCGCGGATCGATGTCGAGCACGAGGGCAGGGACTGATCGCTGCGCGTAGACACGGCCCGAGGCAGAAATGTAACCCAGCCAGTACAGCTGGGCCGCGCTTGGCCGCTCCAGAAACGTGGAAGCAGGTTGAGAAGGGAGACTCATCCATTAATTCTATCATAGTCCTCCGCGGACTCATACTGGCGATGCGAAACGGGCCAGGCTGAAGAGATCGATGTCATGTCGTGTGTGATCATATTCAGCCAGCTCTGCAAGAATTTCTCCGACCACAGACGAGAACTTGAACCCGTGGCCGGAGAAACCGCAGGCAATCGTCACGGCAGAGTGGTCCGGATGACGGTCGATGATAAAGTGATAGTCGGGCGTGTTGGTGTACATGCAGGTGGCCGTGTGCAGCAGTTCACCATTTGCGTCGGGAATGTGGCGCGCCAGCAGGGCGCGAATTCGCTGGATCTCGTCCTCGCTTACCTCCCGTTTGATCGTCTCCGGAGTGCACAGATCGCCGCTGTGATGGTGAGCGATCTTGACGCCTTCTCCGCGGAGGGCTGGAAAGCCATAGAAGAATCGGCCCTGCGTGTACTCGTAGATGTAGATCGGGAAACGGTCCGGCGTAAATAGCCCGTCCTGACGGGGCCGGAACCAGTACATGACGTTGCGCTCGACCTCCAGCGGTACCCCCCGCTGTTGCAACATCTGGCCGGCCCAGGGGCCGGCGGTAATGATCAAATGGCCTGCGGTATAGGTGCCGCGGGACGTGGTCACCTCCACGCCGTCGCCGAGAACCCGCCATCGCTGCACAGGTTCTTCAAAGTGCAAGATTGCGCCGGCCCGCGCTGCTTGTGTGAGATGCGCGCGGATGCAGTCCTCGGGGAACAGGGCACCGGCGCGCCGCTCCCACACGGCTACCGTCGACTCGTCTGTGGCGAATTGCGGAAAGCGGTGTTTCAGGTCCGCACTGGACAGGAGTTCGTAAGGCAGATGGTGCTGCCGTGCGCTCGCGAGCGTGCCTTGGACCAACTCACCGCCATCCGGGCCGATCATCAATCCGCCCGTCAAAACAAGAAGACGAGAGCCGGCCTGTTGCTGGAGCGCATCCCATAGCTCGTATGCCCGCTGGAGCAGCGGCACGTAGCGGGGGTCTTCGAAGTACGCTTCCCGGATGATGCGGGAGTGCCCGTGAGAGGCGCCACGGTCATGGGCCGGCGTAAATTGCTCGAGGCCGAGGACCCGGCGTCCCCGCCGCGCGAGGTGATAGGCAGTCGCGCTGCCCATTGCGCCGAGTCCAAGAACGACTACGTCGAACTGTGCCATCGGGCTCCACCTGCGGATTCGATTCGCTTCACGACGGTTCCTGGGATATCATAGACTGCAATGGCACAGACAAAGATGGCGAACCGCCAGCCCGCACGTCGGCCCGCGTCTGGAAAACTTCGCACGATTCTCGAGGATGTCGGCACACCGCCCGCAGCGGCGTTCGTCCCTGCGCCATTCCAGGAGGCGGCGCTCGTGGCCGTACGCACGGGTGATGTGTTGGTGTCCGCGCCCACGGGAAGCGGGAAGACGTGGATCGCCGAGCAGGCGATGTCTGAACTGCTTGCGGCCGGCGGCACGGCCTGGTACACCACGCCGCTGAAGGCCCTCTCGAACCAGAAGTATCATCGCTTTTCCGGGATCTACGGCGTCGAATCAGTCGGACTCTTGACCGGTGAACGGAAGATCAACGGCCAGGCCCCGATCGTCGTGGCCACGACAGAGATTCTGCGCAATGCCCTCTACGGAGACGCGATGACGCCGAACCTCATCGTGCTCGATGAGGCGCATTACCTGTCAGACCCGGAGCGCGGAACGGCGTGGGAAGAGATCTTACTGCTTGCACCTGCGCGCTCCCGCCTGCTGCTATTGTCCGCCACCTTCCCGAATGCCAATTCTGTCGCGGCATGGCTGGAAGAGGTCCGTGGCACCAAGCCGCAGATCATTGCCGAGCACACGCGTCCGGTCCCGCTGCGCTACATCATGTCCGACGCGCGCGGCCGGCTGATTCCCCCCGATGCGGTTGGCCATCTGCAGTCAGGCAATCGTGCGTCGTCCTGGCTCCCCAATCTCATGCGTGATCTCGAGCATTACAGTCTCCTGCCGGTGATCCTGTTCTTCCCGGCGCGAAGGCAATGCGATGAAGCCGCTCGCGACCTCGCATCGCTCCGCGCATTCGGTCCCGAACTTCGGGCCGCGGCGCTCGGGCGATGGGAGCGGGAGTTTCCGTACCTGAAACAGCATGCGTTTCGCACCGCGTTGATCGATTCGGGGGTTGCGCCACATCACGCCGGGCATACCACCGCGTGGCGGCTCGCGATCGAAGACCTGCTGGGCCGAGGCCTTGTGCGCGCGGTGTGCGCGACGACGACGCTGGCCAGCGGGCTGGACGTGCCGGCGCGGACGGTCGCACTCTCGATGCTTGTGCGGAACAGTCCCGAGGGTCCGGTGGTGCTCACGGCAACGGAGTTCCACCAGATGAGTGGGCGCGCGGGCCGGCGCGGAAAAGATACGATCGGCATCGTCGTGCTGCCGGCCGCCTCGCGCGAGGAAGCCCGCGAGGGGCTGGCGCTGATCGACGCGGAACCGGATCCCGTCACCTCGTCGTTCACACCGGGCTACGTGCAGGTCCTTAACCTCCTCAGACGCAGCACGCTCCAGGACGCCCTGCGCGAACTCAACCGATCGCTCGCGGCTTTCGAGCGGCGTGCCGAGGTCATGCGGCTGCGCGACGCCATCGCGTCGATTCCACCCGATGAACTTGTCGAACGGCCCTGTGATGACCGGCTGTTCACGCGCGGCAGGTACGAGCGCATGCTCGACCGGCTGCGCCGGCTGCAAAAGCAGGGGCGCTCCTCAGACGTAGAGGTAGCGGCGCTGAAGGAAGAGATTGAGGCGTGGCCCTGTACCACGTGTCCGGTCGAAGATCGGTGTCTGGCGACGATCGAAGACCTGCGCGCTCGAGAGCATCGTCGCTCCTCTCTCCGGCAGGCGCTCCATAAGATTGAA
The DNA here is from genome assembly GCA_020028455.1 of Armatimonadota bacterium. Lineage (GTDB taxonomy): Bacteria > Sysuimicrobiota > Sysuimicrobiia > Sysuimicrobiales > Kaftiobacteriaceae > JACPRY01. The sequence goes on from JAHZOA010000001.1 coordinate 43,996, forward strand.
GGAGCCCTCACCGACGAGTTCAATCGACGCGCGTCGGTGCTCAAACGACTGGGATATCTGGATGAGTCGTATCGACTCACCGCTGAGGGAATGTGGGCGGCAGAGCTGCGGCATCCTCGAGCGCTGGTCCTCTCCGAGATCGTGCGGCGGAGCATGGTCGGCGGCTCGACGGCAGCCTGGGCGGCCGTCGCTGGGGCGCTTGGCACGGAGCGCGCGCCTTATCGAGGCGGAGAAGCCGGGCTTAGTGCGATAGGAAGGCTTGTTCGAGAGCTCGCGGATCTCGAACGCCAGCACGCGCTTGATCCCGGCGAGGCGTTGAAGCAGTTCGAGCCGGAGTGGGATCCTGCGTCCCGTCGCCGTATCCCGTCACCTGCGGACCGGCGCGCGGATGCCGTTGTGGCTTGGATGCGCGGCGCCGACTGGAGCACACTTCTGAAAGAGAGTCAGTCTGAGGAAGGCGATCTCCAGCGGATCATGTTGCAGGCGGCCGAGGTGTTGATGCAGTTGGAGGGCCTGCCGTTCCCCGACGTCCGCGCCGCAGCGCGCGATGCGAGACTGCGCCTGTTGAGGGCGCCGGTCATCTAAGACGAAACTGCGGGAGAAGGGGATCAGGGGATAAAGGGATAACGAGAACAGCCGTTACCGTATCCCCTTATCCCTTATCCCATATCCCGTAGTTGAGGGTCGTGTGCGTTCCTGTCCCGTTTGTGAGAGTGAGATGTCTCCCCGCTTCGCCAGTGAGTGCGAGCCGCCGGTGGCGTGGGCGTGTCCGAATTGCGGATTGCTGCAACTCGAAAGCGGCGGACGCCCGTTTACGACCGAGGAGCAGATGGCGATCCATGCGATGGCGCCAGTCGTTCCTGCCGGCCGTCACGCGCGAGGGGCGCGCCCCTCCGATGCGGCAGCACAGGCACGTGAGGTTCTCGAAGCGTTCGGAATGGAGATTCCGGTTGACGTAGAGGCAATCGCCGAACGGCTGGGTTATCCCGTCCGCTGGCGCGCGATGCCCGAAGGGTATCGCGGAGGGATCGAGGGCGATGCCGGTCACCGCGTCCTCGTGTTGAATCGCGATCATCCCTACCGGTCCGATGCGGAGCGCCGTTGGGTGCTGGCGGAAGAACTCGCTCACGCCGTTCTGGGACACACGACGCTGGCGGCCAGCGAGAGCGCCTCCCGCGAACCCAAGATGATGGAAGACTCTCGGCGAGCTAGCGAGATCGACGCCCGGTCATTTGCCGCCGAGCTCCTGATGCCGGCAGCTGAGGTGCGCCGCACCTATGCCCGTGAACAAAGCATCATCCTTCGCGCCTTGGGCAGTGAGGAGCGGGCGCAGGCGGTCAAGACCGTGGTGGCGGACCTCGCCCGCGAGTTCCGGGTCTCCCAGCAGGCCATGCGAATCCGGCTTGGCCAGCTCGGCCTTATCATTTAACGGGTTGACATTCGGCTTCGCCGCGATATCCTAGATTCGTTTGGAAAGCAGGGGTGTCCAATGGTGATTAGGGTCAGCATCGTTCTTGAGACGGCATCCGGTCCGCTTGCGGACCGGCCCTGTTCCCGTGGACGCCGGATGAAGGAGGGCACTGCCGGGTAGGCGCTGCCTGATCGCACGACGACGTGGGCGCAGGGGAATCGGACCTGCGCTTTTTTGTTTGTCAGTTCACGTCGAGGGAGTGAGAAAGATGCAGCAGCTGAAGACCGACATTACGATCCGCAAGTTCGAAGAACGTGACTACGCGGGTGTGGTCGCGGTCGGCAACGCCATCTTCCCGGACCGCCCAGGGACAGTCGAGGAGTGGCGCTATGACGATGAGCACTACGATAAGAAGTGCGTCAACGAGCGCTACGTCGCCGAAGATCGGTCGTCCGGGACCACCCTCGGCTACGCCGGACTGTGGCACATGGCGTGGTCGTTTCATCCCAGGAAGTTCGGTATGGAGATCCGAGTGCACCCCGATCACCAGCGGAACGGCATCGGGTCGGCGCTATGGCTGCGCCTGCAAGAGGTACTCCGCGACCATCAGGCGATCGACGTGAAAACGCAAATCTGGGAGAAGATGCCCTCAGTGATCGCGTTCGCCACAAGGCATGGATTCCACGAGGTGATGCGGGCGTGGGAATCACGGCTGGAGGTCGGAACGTTCGACTTCAAGCGATTCATCCCTCATGTCCACCAGGCGCTCGCGAGTGGGGTCACGATCACCACGCTCACGGCTGAGCGGGTAAGAGACGCCCAGAACCTGAAGCGGATTCATGCCGTGGACGTCGAGCTCTCCGCGGATGTGCCACGGCCGCCTGACGAGACCAGAACGCCGATCGACTTCAACATGTGGCACGATTACACCGTGGAAGGGCCATGGTCGATCGGTGATGCGTACTTCCTTGCGGTCGTTGATGGCGAGTACGCGGGCTTGAGCAATCTCTTCAAGCTCAAGACCGGCGACTGGCTCAATCAGGGCTTAACCGGCGTACGCCGGCCATACCGGGGACGCCACCTCGCCACGGCGTTGAAGGTGAAGACGGTCGAGTATGCCCGCGACCACGGCATCCGCGAGATCCGGACGTTTAACGAGATCAACAACGCGCCGATGCTGGCGATCAACGTGAAGTTTGGATTCGTGCGCCAGCCGGCGTGGATCACGTTCATGAAAGAGTTCTAAGGGGAATGTCAGCCGGCTTGGGTCGAGTTCCAAAAGACGCTGCCGTAAATGACTTTGCGCAGGTGCGGCGAAGGGAATCGCCCATGACGTTGCCGATCATCGATCTTCAGGACTCCGCCTACGACGGCGGCGTGCAGCATGGAAGCGCTGTCGCGGACCTCATCGGTCGGAACCTGGAAGTCTACTACGACCGGTTCCAGCGCGAAACACGTCTCCCACCCCAGGAAGTCCGAGACCGCGCAATGCGCTATCTGGCGGTGATCGACGCGCGCGACCCTGAATATGGGCAGGCCATGCGCGGCGTAAGCGACGGCGCGAGGCTTCCGCTGCCCGACGTTGCGGTCCTCAACGCGCGCTATGAGATTCTCTACAGCCAGTATTCAACGATCAACCAGGGCGAAGAAGCGACGCTGATGGTGGATGGGTGCACGGCATTTGCGGTCACCCCCGACGCGTCTTCAGACGGCCGTCTCTACCTCGGACAGAACTGGGACTGGTTCCCACAGGTGCAGGGCGTGGTTGTGCGGATGCACCGGTCAGATGGCTTCGCACTGGCGGCGTTCACGGAAGCGGGGATTGTCGGCGGCAAGATCGGCATGAACTCGCGCGGGATCGGGCTCCTCATCAACGGGCTGCTCAGCAACAAGGACGATTGGCGCCGGCTGCGCACGCCGTTTCACGTGCGGACATGGCAGATCTTACAGGCGCAGACCCTCGACGAAGCCGCAAGTGTTATCACCCGCGAAAGCCGGTCCTGCTCGGCAAACTTCCTCCTCGGCCAGGCCAATGGAACGGCGCGGGTGATGAACATCGAGGCCGCGCCCGATGCCGTGTGCACGTTGCAGCCCAGCGGCGGAACGCTGGCGCATGCGAACCACTTCGTGGATCCTGACGCGCTTCAAGTCTGGCAGCCGCTTGCCGAGGATCGGACCACAACGTATCAGCGCGGCGCGCGGATGCATGAGCTCCTCGAGGCAGGAAAGGCGTCCGGAAAGCTCGGCACCGCCGGTCTCCTGGAGATCTTGCGCGATCATGGGGGCCATCCGGATTCCGTCTGCCGGCATCCCAATCCTCGACTGCCTGAGGAGCAGCGGGTCAAGACGGTCGTGTCGGTGCTCGAAGATCTGACTGCGCGGCGGTTCTATGTCGCAGGAGGAACTCCGTGCGTCACGCCGTTTCAGGAGATCACGCTTCCGTAGTCTCGTGTGGAACCAGAAATAGCACCTAACATCGCGTTCGCGATCGTCCTCCTGGTCATTGCGTTCGCGGCAGCGGTCAAGGGCGCGCTCGGCTTCGGCTTTCCACTGATCGCAGTCCCTATCTCTGCCAACTTGATCGGCGCACGCACGGCGGTTGTGTTGATCGCCGTGTCAGTCGTTTTTGGGAATCTCATCATCCTGCTGCGCGGCGGTGGACGCCTGGCGGACACGCGGCGGTTCGCAGGACTGCTCATCGGGGTGGTCATTGGCACGGTGATCGGCGCGTTAGCACTCGATCGCCTCGATCCCGGCACGCTTGCGCTGGTCGTCGGAATTACCTCGCTTCTATTTGCCGCGCTTGGACTGTTGAATATCGCTCCCGAGATCTCACCACGCGCGCAGTCGTACACTGGACCAAGCGTGGGACTGGCCTCGGGGATCATGGGGGGCACGACGGGCATTTTCGCGCCGCTCATCGCCGCGTACATGCACTCGCTGCGACTGGATAAACGGGGATTCGTCTTTTGGCTCACGGTTTCGTTTCTCGTTGGCGGACTGGCGCAGACGCTGAGTTACTACAGGCTCGGGTTGTATTCCGGAACGATGCTGCTCTATGCGGCGGCGACCTTCATTCCGATCATTATCGGAACCCAGGTGGGATTCCTGATTCAGGATCGACTGCCGGCGGAGACGTTCCGCCGCCTCGTTCTTCTGCTCGTCCTCGCGAGCGGGCTGAACCTCGTGATCCGGCAACTGTTTTAGCCCCGGGGCCGCGCTTCTTGGTCAGATGGGGATGACTCGACCAGATCGGGCCGACTCGCGCAACGCATCGATCGCGCGCATGTTGGCCACGGCGTCTTCGGCGGGGTAGCGTGGAGTCCGGTTCTGGTGTACGCACTCGGCGAAGTGGTCGACCATCAGAACGTACTGGTTCGCTCCAGGTATCTCCAAACGGCGCTCCTGGTCTCCTCGACGGACCAGGACCGTCGGGGGGCGCTCTTCAGGCTGGAACGGTCGCTCGAGAAAGATCGAGCCCGATACACCCACGACTTCGCAGAACTGCCTGAATGGCGCCCGGAGCCCGCAGTCAAACTCTGCGACGCGGTCGCCATCGAAGCGCAAGATCCCGGCCAGCCGGACATCGACGCCCTCGATGTGAGCCGCGGCGTAGGCCGCGTGCGGCTCACCCAACAGCAGGCGGCTGATGTTCACGCAGTAGCACCCAACATCTATGACGCCTCCACCGCCGAGACTGGGATTCAGACGGATGTCGTCGGCACTGGTCACGGTGAACGTAAAGGCCGAGCGCACGAGCCACGGCGGGCCGATTTCCCCTGCAGCCACCAGCGCCTGCACGGCCTCGATCTGCGGATGGAAACGGTGCATGAATGCTTCCTGGAGGAGCACGCCGCGCTCGCGGCACGCTTGGACCATCTCTTGCGCCTCTTCAGCACTGGTCGCGAGCGGTTTTTCGCACAGCACGTGTTTGCCGGCCTCTGCGCTGCGCAGAGTCCACTGGTGGTGAAGACTATTGGGGAGGGGGATGTACACGGCGTCGATGTCATGATTGGCGAGCAGCGCGTCGTAGGATCCATGGATGGTCGGGATCGAGAACTGCCGCGCGACGTCCTCCGCGCGCGCGCGGTCACGGCTGGCGATCGCGACGACGGCCGACCGCTCGCTGCGCTGGAGGGCGGGGAGGACCCGTCGTACCGCGATCCGCGCGGCACCGAGGATGCCCCAGCGGAGACGGCCGTCCGTCATCGCCGCCGCAGCCATTTGAGCAGATCATTAAACAGACCGAAGAGGATGCCTCCGCCGAATGCGATGATGGCTGCGACGGTCACGGCAAGCAGCACGCCGATAAGCAGAAACAGGCCGTCACGGTTCAGCAAGCCGACCCCGAGAAACATCGCGGAGAGCGCTGGAAGGGTATTGAGGAAGGGGATCGGGCTGACGAGGATGACGCCCAGTACGAGCAGGACCACCGCCACAAGCCGCAGCACGATCCGCTCATCAAGCATCATCGCGCGCGGCCGCGAGAACCGCTCGATGCGACGGAGAAACGGCACGCCGCGAGTGCGCAATCCCGTCACGACCCGGTCACTGAGGCGGTACTTGCGCATCCCTTTCGGAAGCCACGGTCGGTCGAGGCCGATTAGCATCTGGATGGCGAGAAGGGTATACAGCAGTCCGATGACGGCGGCGGATCCCCACGGCAGCACAGGAATCAGGGTTGGCAGCGCGAGCACGATCATAAAGAGGCCGAAGCCGCGCCGGGCGACCCGGTCGGTGATCTCGCCGACGGTCAAGGGGGGCTGGTCCTCGCGCAGCAACTCCTCGAGGATGTTGGAAAGGGGTTTGACCGGCTCAATCATCAAGATGGGCGAACAACGCCTAGGGTGATTTCGCCGATGACGGAGAGGAGGCCTGTCCGGTAAAGGAGCGGGCAGGTTCGTAAGGCGACCACAAATTTTGCCGCGGAGCGGCCGGCGGCGCACAGAGGCCGAGCCATAGCGAGGCCGGGGAATTTCGCTTGGTGCTTCAATAGGGTGAGGACGTGAACGCGTTCGAAATCTACCTTGACTCCGCGGCCTCCGGCCGGGTGATGGCGCACCTGCTCGAGCCGCCGGGCCTGGGCGTGCGCTTTGAGTCACGGGCGGCGATGCGCGCGAGGCTTCCCCGAGCGATTGCCGCGCACCTGGCCTGGCTGAGAAGCCACGGTGAGCCGGTTCCACCGGTGCGTCCGGATAGGTTTCAGATCGCATCTGAGGTCTTCGTGACGGGCAACTTCGAGTCGGGTGACGACGTTGGATTTTATCCAGCCGACGCGGTTCCCGTAATTGAGGGCGAGGTCGATCGGTACCTCAAGTTCGCGGGTTTCGCGCACGACGACCTGTTCCGACTGGTTCAAGGACTGAGCGACGCGGTGCTCGACTGGACGCGCGATCAACGTGTCCGGCCGATCCGTCAAATTCTTCGTCATGTGGTTGAGGCTGAACTCTGGTACATGACGCGCATCATCGACGATCCAGGTACGCACGGCATGCCGGGGATCCTGGATGAGGCTACCCGGTACATCGATGCGACCGAGGATATGGTAGAGCGGCTGCGCATCGTGTGGCCTGCATTTCAGCAGTGGGCACGCAGCCTGCCTCCCGACCTGCGGCGCAGGGTGACAGTGTCGGCTTGGTTCACGGAACGGAAAGACGAGCGATGGTCCGCCCGCAAAATGCTCCGGCGCTGTATCGAGCATTGCCGCGAACACACGCGGACCGTTGAGCAGATCCTCGCTGCGTACCGCTCCACCGCCTCGCCGACTTCCTGACAGGAAACCAATCCTGTCTGGCCAAGGTATTCAACAATTCCCTTGGAACCCGTCATCGTCGCGCGGGATGTCTACAAAGTATTCGTGGCGCAGGGCGATCGTGACCGCCGTCGCGCCTTTCTTGCGCTCCAGGACGTCAGCCTCGCCATCGGCGCCGGCCGTTTCGTTAGCTTCGTCGGACCTTCGGGCTGCGGGAAGTCGACACTGCTCAACATGGTGGCGGGGCTCGTGCGGCCGACGGAAGGAGAGATCCGCTACAAGGGGACGCCGGTCGCCGGAGTCAACACGGACGTCGGCTACATCACGCAGGACGACAACCTCCTGCCCTGGCGGACCCTCCGCGAGAACGTCGAGCTGGCCCTCGAATTCCGGGGTGTTCCGCGGACCACGCGCCGTGAGCTTTCAACAAAATACATCCGGATGGTCGGCCTGACGGGGTTCGACCATCACTATCCGCATGAGCTCTCCGGCGGCATGCGCAAGCGCGTGTCGCTGATTCGAACTCTCATCTACGACCCCGATATCATCCTCATGGACGAGCCCTTTGGACCACTCGATGCGCAGACGCGCGTGATCTTGCAGGATGAGTTACTCAAACTGTGGGAAGGGACCGGCAAGACCGTCGTGTTTGTCACGCACGATCTCGTCGAGGCCATTGCGCTATCCGACGAGATCGCGCTCTTCAGCCGGGCGCCGGGCAAGATCAAACACGTCTATGAGGTGCCACTGGAACGCCCTCGGGACGTGTTCCGAATCCACGCGCACCCGAACTTCCCCGCCTTCTACGACCGCCTGTGGCGCGATCTCAAGGAAGAGATCGTCGCGGTCGAGTTGGGTGTGGGTTAGCCATGGGTGTGCGCGAGGCCGCAGCGCCGGCGCGACTCCACGAACCCCGTGGGGATCGGCTCCTTCGGGAAGTCGAGCAGTTTGAGCAAGCGCTTGACCATCAGAACCGGCGGAATACCACACTAGGACGCCTCGCGTTCGCCGCCGCGTTCTTGCTCCTCTGGGAAGTCGCCTCCGGCCGCGTCCTCGACCAATTCTTTGTCAGTAAGCCCAGCCATATCATCGCAGCGCTTTGGGCGATGGTCTTCAAAGAACAGCTCTTTTATCATCTCCAGTTCACGATTATCGAGGCGTTGACGGGGTATCTCATTGGCGCTGTCGCCGGTCTTGCCGTGGGATTTGTGCTCGCACGCTCCGACGCAGTCTACCGCATCGTCGAGCCGTTTGTGGTGGCCTTTTACGGGATTCCCCGCATCGCGCTGGCGCCGCTGTTCATCTTGTGGTTCGGACTCGGCATTACGTCTAAGATCGCCGTCGCCGCCATCATGGTGTTCTTTATCGTGTTCATCAATACGGTTGCGGGGATCCGGTCCGCGCCGGTCCAGCTGCTGCAGGTCTCGCGGGTGATGGGCGCCTCCCACTGGGACCTGGTCCGGAAAGTGACCTTCCCGGCTGCCACGCCGTTCATCATCGCCGCGCTCCAGATTACCGTGCCGCAGGCGATGATCGGGGCGATCGTGGGGGAATTTATCAGCAGTAACCGGGGTGTCGGTCACCTCATCAGCCGCGCCGCCGGTTGGCTCGATACTCCCGGCCTGTTTGCCGGGATTCTCACGCTGCTGGTCGTCGTGCTCGTCATGAACCTGGGCATCACGTCGCTCGGGAACTATTTGATGCGCTGGAATCCGAAGCGGAGCAACATGCGAGATCTTCAATGAGATACGGGTGAGGAGGGGATGACAGGAATGAGCGCGCGTTGGTGGGCACGGGTCGTCCTGGTGATTGCCGCGGTCATGCTCGCCGTCTCAGGCGGCGCCATGGCGCAGACGCCGAGGGTGAAGATCAGAGAGGCACATACGGGCACGCTGTTCATGGCCCCGGTGTACATCGCCGAAGCCGCGGGGTTCATGGTGGAAGAAGGGATTGATCTCGAGCTCATTGAGGTCGAGAGCGGCGCGCTCGGCATCGCCGCGCTGGTCTCAGGCCAGGTCGAGTTCTTCGACGCCGATCCGTTCCAGGCGGTACAGCTGCGCCGCCAGGGCAGGCAGATCACATTCGTCTACAACCTGACCAAGCGCGTGACACTCGACATGGTCATGCATCCCGAAGTGGCCCGCGCAAAAGGCGTCAGCCGAAGCATGCCGATCCAGCAGCGTTTCGCGGCGCTGCGCGGATTGAAGCTTGGAGTCACGCGGCCGGGCGCGGCGACCGACGTGTACATGCGGTACTACCTCAAGCGCGCCGGGATGAATCCGGATCGCGATGTCCAGATTATAGCCGTCGGCGGAGGCGGACCGCTGCTGGCGGCGCTGCGCACCCGGCAGATCGACGCCTTTCATCTGTCCGCGCCGACCCCGTACCAGGCGGAGCAGGACGGATTCGGGGTGATCGTAATCAAGGCGTCCGCCGGGGACGTCCCTGAGTTGGACAACTTCCTCTATACCGGTATCGCCGTGCATAACGTCTATGCCACCCGAAACCCAGACGTGGTGCGTCGGTGGATCCGCGCCGTGAACAAAGCCAATCAGCTCATGCGCCGGGATCAGGCCGCGGCAGTGACGCATCTGCGGAAGCACTTTCCGCGCGTGGATCCGGCCTTGCTGACACTGGCGCTGCGCGAGATCATCCCCTCGCTGTCCGAGGATGGACGGATGAACGTGCAGATGATGCAGAAGCACATCGACTTCATGTTTGAGGACGGTCAGATTCCATTCAAGCCGTCGGCGAGCGAGAATGTCCTCTGGACAAACCGGTTTATCGGGAGGTAACGCGCGGGTTCAGCTGATCGTACCGGTAGCATCCGATGGTGTGATCGTTGACGAGCCCGGCCGCCTGCATATAGGCGTAACAGATCGTCGGACCGACAAACTTGAAGCCGCGCTGTTTCAAGTCGCGGCTCATGGTCTCGGCCTCGGTGGTTTTCGCCGGAAGGTCTGATAGCCGCCGGTGATGGTTGAGGATGGGCCGGTCGTTCACGAACGACCAGATGTAGCGATCGAACGACCCGAACTCTTTCTGAACGTCCAGGAACCGGTGCGCGTTGACGATCGTGGCGTCGATTTTCCCGCGATTGCGGATAATGCCGGGATCGGTCATCAGGCGCCGGACCTCGCGTCCCGTAAACTCCGCAATGCGGCGGGGGTTGAAGTTCGCAAAGGCGCGCCGGAATGCGGTGCGTTTCCTGAGGACGAGATTCCAGCTCAGGCCCGCCTGGAACGCGTCCAGGATGAGGAACTCGAAGTGTTTGCGATCGCGGTGCACCGGCACGCCCCACTCGCGGTCGTGATACCGGCGCAGCAGGGTACTGCTTTCTGCCCATTCGCATCGGCTGATTTCAGGTGCTTGCGGCATGGTTCCTCTCCCTGCCTCTCTCCATTACCTTCATCTTGCCGGCGCCCCGATTTGATTTCGTAGGACCCCGATGCTTTCGACCTCGGCCTCGAGCACGTCTCCGACCTTAAGCCACCGCGGCGGATTGAAGCCCATCCCGACGCCTTCGGGTGTGCCGGTCGCGAGCAGGTCACCGCATTCCAGGGTCATGCCGGCGGACAGTGTCTCGATCAACTGCGCGACCGAGAACAGCATGCTGGCGGTCGTCGAGTTCTGCCGAACCTCCCCGTTCACACGCATCGACAGCCGCAACTTCTGCGGGTCGGGAATCTCCGAGCGGAGCACGATCCACGGTCCCATCGGGGCGAACGTGTCGAGCGACTTCCCTTTGAACCACTGTTGATGTCGGCGCTGCAGGTCGCGCGCCGTGACGTCGTTCATGATCGTATACCCGAACACGTAATCCAGCGCCTTTGCCGCGGGGATATCGCGTCCGCGGCGGCCGATCACGGCCACCAGTTCGACCTCGTAGTCTAATGACTGCGTCACGCGATGGTGGATGACAGGCGTCTCATGGCCGATGACTGTCGTGGGTGGCTTCGTGAAAAAGACTGGGACTTCTGGCGGCGCCACACCGCCCTCGCGCGCGTGTTCAGCGTAGTTGCGGCCCATGCAGAAGATATTCTTCGCCGGCCGTGGGATCGGGGCAAGCAGTTTCGTCTTCGACACGGGCGAACTCTCCCGCCCAGCTTTCACCCACGCGTCCGCTTCGCGCCCGAGCGCCCGCAGCGCAAGCGTCGGGGTCTCTTCGATCAGCCTGACCATATCCTTCGGCACGCTGAGCTTCTTGCGCCGCGCGAGGGTCTGCAGATCCACGATTCGATCGTTGACGACGAAACCCAGGCGCGGCTCTCCGGCGCCCTGGTACGTGGCGATTCGCATCTCAACCTCCTTGAGAAAATGAAGCGAGCGCCCTTCGACTCTCTCCGCTCGCTCAGGGCATTCGACTCGGTGCGGCCGCAGGCCATGAGCGAACCAGCAAAGCTGGCGAGTCGAATGGCAGGTGAGTTTCGGCAGGCACAGAACGCTACCCTCCGGACATCCCCGAGGGTACCGAAAATGCCCAAAGTTACTGTCTTTGCAGGCACGACAAACGGCCTCTATGCCTTTGAAAGCGACGCCCGCCGCACCAAGTGGAAGAGACGCGGCCCGTACCTGAAGGGCACCTCCGTCAACCATTTCGCGTACGAGCCGAAGTCAAAGACGCTCTACGCTGCCACGCTCGATCAAGGAGTGATGACGAGCAAGACACTGGGACGATCCTGGACCTCATTGAACGACGGGCTGCCAATCCGCAAAGTATGGTCGGTGGCGGTGAATCCCAAGGACTCCAACCAACTGTGGACCGGAACCCACTTCAGCTATCTCTTCCGGAGTAACGACCGAGGCCGGACGTGGTCACTCGCAGAGGGCTATCTTCAGGCGCCAGGCAAGGAACAGCGGTGGGGAGACTGGGCGATGGGGACCATCGGAAACTCTTTGCACGGGATCCATTTCGATCCCGCCGATCCGAAACGCATGATCGTGGTCAGCAGCACCAACCACGGCGTTGTGAGAACCGCAGACGGTGGCGAGACATGGGAATACGCGCGGAACGGCGTGTTCGAGTCCTGCCCGGCGGCAGCGCAGTCCTCACTGGAGAAGCCACCGGACGAGCAGGCGCAGACCGTCAAAGAGCATCTCGACTCGGTGCATGCGTGCACGCACCGCGTGGGCGTCGTGCAGTCCTCACCGAACGTCGTCTACCGGCAGATGCACTGCGGTGTGTATCGCAGCGACGATTTTGGCTCGACGTGGCGGGACATCTCTGCCGGCTTACCCGAACGGCACGGCTTTCCCCTCGCCGTGCATCCCAGGGACGCGCAGACAGCGTTCGTCGTGCCAGCGTATCAAGGGAAGTGTGACAAGCACAACAGCTGCATCATTGGTGCGCTCGACGTGTACCGCACAAGAAGCGGAGGCCGATCCTGGGAGAAACTCAGTGACGGTCTCCCCCGGGATGTCCACTGCGTCGTCCTGCGACACGGGATGGATATCGATCGGTTGCAGACGCCGGGCGTTTACTTCGGTACCACGACCGGAGATGTGTTCGCGAGTCCTGATAGCGGCGATCGCTGGATGAGGCTGGCCACGAAATTGCCGCGCGTCCAGGGGATTACTGCGGTTACCGTGTAACAGCGGCTGCGGTCACCGGCACGCGCTCCCACACCTCGAACGAGTAGTCGTAGTCATTCTCGGCATCCCGTGCGTGCTGCTCCTGTGAGAGGAGCGTCCACGCCGTGAAGTCGACGCTGGGAAAGATCGCATCTCCAGTGACGGTCGCATACACGCGGGTGAGGTAGATGTGATCTGCGAACTCGAGCGCGGAGCGATAGATCTCCGCGCCGCCAATAATGAACACTTCTTCCTCGCCATTGACGCGGGCGAGGGCCTCCGGCAGGGTCTGGACAACCTCGCAATCAGCCCCGACGAAGTCAGGATTCCGTGACAGCACGATCGTCCGTCGGCCAGGAAGCGGCCTTCCCAGACGCCACACGATCGCTTCATGAGTCTTCCGACCGACGATGACCGTATGTCCGGTCGTCAATCGCTTAAATCTCTTGAGATCGGTTGCCAGGTGCCACGGGAGATCGCCGTTCCTCCCGATCACGTTGTCCTCGGACATGGCGGCGATAATTGAGATTGTCGGCGACATGAGTCCTCGCTCCCTACACCGGTGTCGGAATCCTTCTTCGAGGCAGCCGCGGGTAGTATTCCGTCACGGCAAAATGCTGGTAGCGGAACGCGAAGATGTCTGTGATGTCTGGGTCGAGCGTTACCGTTGGGAATCGCTGGGGCTCGGTCGCCAGTATCGCCTGCACGTCTTCGATCTGATTCAGATAGATGTGCGCGTCGTCAATCCAGTAGACGAGCTCTTTCGGCCGGTATCCGGTCACCTGCCCGATCATCAACGCCAATGCTGCATAGTGAATGAAGTTGAATGCGAGCCCCACGGGAACGTCGGCGCTGCGTTGCCTATGGGTAAGGGTCAGTTCGCCTGTAGCCGTATTCACGTGGACGTGCACCCAACCATGGCAGGGTGGAACGACGACACGGCGGCGGGCGCCGTTGGGGGCCAGCACGAAGTTCGGAATCCAGGGCGAGAGCTCGTGATGGCGGGCGGAAGGTCGCGTCCTGATCTGGTCGATCAATTGCCTGACTTGATCAAACGGGACGCCCCCGGCCGTTGGATACCGGCGGAACGCGGCGCCATATGATCCTGGTCCCAGGTCTCCGGCAGCGAGACCGAACTTCTCACAGTGCTCAGCGGTCACCCACCGGTCCCACCAAAAGCAACCGAACTCCTCGAGTTCCCGCTGCGTTTGAGCGCCGTTGAGAAAGGCGCAGATTTCGCCGATCGCCTGATGAAATGGTGAGGGGCGTCTTCCGTTCTGCGGCCCACTCAGAACATCGCGCTCGGTGATGACGGGAAAGCCGTTGGCGAAGGGAAACCGCATGGCATGGCCGATAATTTTCAGCGCCGGCACGCCGTGCTCGGTCGGGACTTCCTCACCGGCCGAAAGGATCCGCAAGAGCAGATCCCGGTACTGGCTGTCGGGGATGCGCTGTTCAAAAGGGCGGTACATGAGAAATGACCACAGGGAGGAGGTGCGGGCGAAGGAGGAATGGTGTCCGTTCCGTGTTTTGCATCGTGGGGAGCCTGTCGTGGAGGCGTCCAAGAGCAGACTCGTAGGCTCCTCCCCCCTGCAGGTCTTGGGCTATATTCAGGGCCAGAGCTCAAACTCCTGCCCGGCAACAACAAGATGTTGTGGATAAGCTGTGATTATCTACCAGGGCCTGGGGGCGAGCGGGTGTTCGCCCGAGGGTTGCCGTTGGTCCCTGTCAAAAATTGAATGTCGTGGAAGACTTCGCAGACGTCGTTCGGCGCCGCCTTGCAGGACGAAAGCGACGGGAGGCGCCGGACTCACCAGGGCGACGGGCGGCGGTGCTGGTCCCCCTCTACAACACAGAAGAGGGCCCCTACGTACTCTTCACAAAGCGGACGGACGCCGTCGAGCATCACAAGGGACAGATCTCATTTCCGGGAGGGGCGGCCGATCCGGACGATCCGGATGCGTTGTCCACCGCGCTCAGGGAAATCCACGAGGAGCTGGGAATTGCCCCACACGACGTGAAGGTGCTCGGCGCGCTCGATGATGTGCCGACGGTGGTCAGCGGCTTCGTCATTACACCGTTCGTTGGCGTGATCCCGCATCCGTATCCGCTGCGAATCAATCCCGTGGAAATCGCAGAAGTGTTGTTCGTGCCGCTGAGTTTGTTCAGGGACGCGAAAAATATGCGAGTCGAGGAGCGCGCCCGGGATGGCGAACGGGTCAACGTCTACTTCTACTATCACGGACCGCACGAGATCTGGGGCGCCACGGCCCGCATCATGAAAGGCTTTATTGACGCCGTCTTTGGAGACGGCGCGTGATCGCCGTCATTTCTGATATCCACGGCAACCTCCGAGCGCTCGAGGCCGTGCTTGCTGAAATCGATCGCCTCTCCCCTTCGCAGGTTGTTGTGGGTGGCGATCTGGCACTCGGCGGTCCCAAGCCGGCAGAGTGCATAGAACTGATCCGCAGGCGAGGAT
>JAHZOA010000108.1 GCA_020028455.1 Armatimonadota bacterium
GACGGCCGGTACGCGCCCCAGATTCTCAAGCGAGGGCCACTGGAGGCGGCCTCGTCCGTCGCCGCTGACAGAGCTGCGCACGGCGGCGGCCGCGGCCAGCGGACGCCGATCTTTTCGCTCGATGAACTGCAGATTCGGCAGGAGCTGCTGGCTGATGACAGCCTCCATCACCCCGGAGAGCTGCACGCGGATCTGCTGCTGCTGATGCGGCGGAAAGACGTCAACGATGCGGTCGATGCTCTGCGCCGCGTTGGCGGTGTGCAACGTGGCGAAGACCAGGTGTCCGGTTTCAGCGATCGTCAGCGCGGCGCTGATCGTCTCCAGGTCGCGCATCTCACCGACCATGATCACGTTCGGGTCTTCGCGCAGGACCGCCCGAAGCGCGTTGGGAAACGTCTGCGTGTCGAAGCCGAGTTCACGCTGGTTGACCATGCTCTTCTTGTGCCGGTGGACGTACTCGATCGGATCTTCGATCGTGACGATGTGCGCGGAACGCTCGGTGTTGATAAAGTCCAGCATCGCCGCGAGCGACGTGGATTTCCCGTGCCCGGTCGGGCCAGTGACGAGGATCAGTCCGCGCGGCAGCCGGCACATGTCTTTCAACACCATTGGGATGTTCAGTTCCTCAATGCTGGGAATCGCGTCGGAGATGACACGGCAGGCCACGCCGACCGAGCCACGCTGGCGGTACACGTTGACGCGGAACCGTCCCAGTCCTTCGACGGCGTAGGAAAGGTCAAGCTCCCAGTTCTTTTCGAACTTTTGCTTCTGGAAGGTGTTCAGCATGCCGTACGCCAGCTGGAATGTGTCTTCGGGTGTCAGCGCCGGGTAGTTCAGGGACGTCAGCTTGCCCCACACGCGGGTCATCGGCGGGATGCCGGTGGTGAGATGCAGGTCGCTGGCTTTCGCGCCGACGGTGTCTTTCAAAAGATCATCGATGTTCATATCGTCCCCGCCTTCTCCCATGCCCGAACGAGGATAGCCATAGGCCACAGACTCGTGTCCACCTATAGGAAGCCCTCATGGAGCCCCTTTCAGACCTCCACATACACCACCCGTTCGACTTCCGCGACGGACGTGATTCCGGCGGCTGCCTTATGAAGCCCGTCTCGCAGGAGCGTGGTCATCCCGTCACCCCGCGCGTGTTCCTTTAGCACGTGAGCAGGCTGGTTGTTGACGATGAGATAGCGGAGGTGCTCGGTAATCTCCGCGAGCTCAAAGATCGCGGCCCGGCCTCGGTAGCCAGTATCGTTGCAGAACTCGCAGCCCCGTGGCCCAAAAAATTCCCCCTCGGGAACATCCTCCCCGAAGCGGAGCTTTAGTTCTTCGAGGCTCAGTGGGTCGAGCTGCTTACACTTCTGGCAGAGTTCACGCACGAGGCGTTGCGCCGCCACACCCGCCAGGGATGCGGCCACCAGATAGGGTTCAATCCTCATGTCCAGCAGGCGCGTGACCGCCTCCATCGCGTCATTTGTGTGGAGGGTGCTGAGGACCAGATGGCCCGTGAGGGCGGCTTGAATCGCGATGCGCGCCGTGTCCTCGTCGCGGATCTCGCCCACGAGGATGATGTTGGGATCCTGTCGCAGCACGTGCCTCAACGCCGAGGAAAACGCCACCCCGGCCTTCGAGTTCACCTGAATCTGTGTCACGCCGGGGATCTGATACTCGACCGGATCCTCGATCGTCACGACGTTCACGGCTTCATTGTTGATCTCGTTCAGAATCGTATGCAGCGTCGTCGTCTTGCCGCTTCCCGTCGGCCCGGTCAGCAGGAACAGTCCCTGCGGTCGCATGGTGATGCGTCGCAGCCGGGTCAGGTTCGCTTCCGCGATCCCGAGTTCGTCAAGATTGTGGATGGGCGCGGCTTTGTCCAGCAGCCGCAGCACCACCTTCTCGCCGAAGAATGCCGGAACGGTGGAGACCCTGACGTCGATGGGCCGACCGTCGACGCGCGTCTGAAAGCTGCCGTCCTGCGGCATGCGGCGCTCGGCGATGTCCATACTGCCCATGATCTTGATGCGCGACACGACGTGGTTGAGGACATGCGGGGGCAGATGATGCTTGTGCTTGAGCAGTCCATCGATCCGGTATCGGATGCGGACGTCATGATCTTGTGGTTCGAGGTGAACGTCGGTGGCCCGCTGACGGACCGCCTGTTCGATCACCTGATTCACGAGGCGGACGATCGGCTGTTCTTCCGCTGCGCGGCGCAACCCCTCGAGAGACACAACTTCATCGGCGATCGCCGGGAGGGGGAGGCCGCGGATCGTGGCCTGCATCGGGTCGTCGATATCTGGGTAGAGGTTGAGCGCGTATTGGAAATCGGAGACGGTGGTGACAACGACCCGGACGTTCAGGCCAGTGAGCCGCCGGATATCGTCCTGGGCGACCACATCCAGCGGATCGACCATGGCGACCGTGAGCCATCCGTCGTCTTCTGCGATCGGGACGACCTGTAGCCGGCTGGCATCGGCCGGCGAGAGAAAGCGTAGGGTGTCCTCAGGGATCCGGCGCCCGGCCAGGCGAACGAATTCGGCGCCAACCTGCCGACCGAGGACTCGCGCCACGTGTTCCTGATCGACGGCACCCATATCGAGGAGAACACGTCCAAGGCGTTGACCGCTGGCGCGGTGGATTTCAAGGGCCCGGGCGAGCTGGGGGCGGGTAATCACGCCTTCGGCATGCAACATCTCACCGAGCTTGCTTCGGGACCGCTTCACGAGCTCGGCCAATTCCTATCTCCAGTCTGCTCGGTCTACTATGTCTACTGGGTCTCCTCGGTCTACCTACTCAATTGATGGGTGATGTTTGAGATCGGACTAGTAGACTCAGAAGACCTAGCAGGCTTAGAAGACAAATTTGGTTTGCTAGACGTCGACAAAGACAACTCGTAGGAGTTCGTCCACTGTCGTCGCGCCTTCGAGAACCTTCAGAATGCCGTCTTCGCGCAGCCCTTTCATTCCCTCCGAAATAGCTTGCTCGCGGATCTCGTTGGACGAGACTCCCTTGAGCACCAGCTCGCGGATCGGTTCGGTGATCACCATGAGCTCGAACAGACCGAGGCGACCCTTGTATCCGGAGCCCTTGCACCGGTCGCAACCCTTCCCGCGGTAGAACACGATCTCTTCGCCCGACTCAGGCGCCAGGCCCAGGCGGTGCAGTGCCTCGACCGGCGGCGTGTAGGATTCTTTGCAATGGGCGCAGATCGTGCGGGCGAGACGCTGCGCCAGCACACCCGTCAGTGAGCTGGTAATGAGGAAGGGCTCGATGCCCATATCGATGAGGCGGGTGGTGGCGCTGGGCGCATCGTTGGTGTGGATCGTGGAGAGCACCAGGTGGCCGGTGAGGGACGCCTGGATCGCAATCTCTGCCGTGTCCCGGTCTCGGATCTCTCCGACCATGATGATGTCGGGGTCCTGCCGCAGGAACGAGCGCAGCCCGCTGGCAAACGTCAATCCGGCCTTCGGGTTTACCTGGACCTGATTCACCCGAGCCAGCTGGTACTCAACGGGATCCTCCACGGTCATGATGTTCTTTTCCAGCGAATTGATTTTGTTGAGGGTCGAGTAGAGCGTCGTCGTCTTTCCGCTGCCGGTGGGGCCGCTCACAAGGATCATGCCGTACGGCTTGCTCGCGAGTTCCCCCCACGTCTCGAGCATGGCCACCGTGAACCCGAGCTTGTTCAGGCCCACCTTCGTCGTCGACTGGTCCAGGATGCGCATGACAACCTTCTCGCCGAACGCCGTGGGCAGCGTGCTGACACGGAGGTCGTACTCTTTGCCCTCGATGACGACGTGGCTGCGACCGTCCTGGGGCAGCCGGCGTTCGGCAATGTCGATGTTGGCCATGATCTTGATGCGGGAGACCATCGCGTGCTTCACCCCCTTCGGCGGGGTCATCACGTCATGCAGCACGCCGTCAATGCGGTAGCGCACGTGCAGGCTCCGGCGGTGCGGTTCGATGTGAATGTCGCTCGCGCCGTCAGAGATCGCCTGGCTGATAATGAGGTTGACCAGACGGACGACGGGCGCTTCTTCGGTCAGCGTGCGGAGCTTCTCGATGCTGACGTCTTCTTCGCGCGTTTCCATCTGTTCCAGGTCGATGTCCGAGGCCTGGCGCATCGCCTCTTCCAGCGACTCGTTCCCAACGTAGTGCCGCGAGATCGCCGCCAGGATGTCATCCTCGGCAGCCACCACGGCCTCGATCTCGAGCCCGGTGATCAGCCGGACATCGTCCAGCGCCACGACGTTCAGCGGGTCCGCGATGGCCAGACGCAGCTTTCTTCTGGTCTTGCTGATCGCCAGCACCTTATGCCGCTGTGCAATGTGCTGCGGGATGACCTTGACGACGTCGGCATCGATCTCGATCGCGCCGAGGTCGACGACTTCGAGTCCCCACTGCACCGACAGCGCCTTTGCCAGCTGCTGTTCGGTGACCACGCCCTGCTCGACCAGAATGCGTCCGAGATGGCCGCCGCTCCGGTGTTGCATCTGCATGGCCTTCTCGAGTTGCTCGCGCGTGACCACGCCTTCGTCGAGGAGAATTTGCCCGAGCGACTCTGTACGGGCACGCGGGCGCCGCCCGGTCTCCGGGGTTTCCTTTTGCTGGGCCTGCGAGGCGACAGGCTGTGCCGTTGGCCTTACCGGAGGGGCCAACGGCTTGGCGGGTGGCTGTGGGGCAGGCTCACCTTTCTTCTTGATTTTGGATGGAGGCTCAGAAGGTGGCGCCGGCTGAGGCGTTGGCTTCGGCGGCGCCGGTTTTTGGGCCGGTTTCTGCAATGATGTTGGAGGGTGATGCATAGGAAACTGAGGTTCTTCCACAGCCTCTTGAGTCTCTTGCTCGTCGACCTCTGCGTTCTCCAGATCCTGAGGCGAGGGTTTCGGTGCAGGCGGCGCGGAGGGCGCAGGCCGGGGACGTTCCCGCGTTGCGGGTGGTGCTGGCGCTGCGGCCTTGATCGCCGGCGGCTCGGCTTCAGCCACCGGCGTCTCCGGCATGTCCGACAGGCGCGGCATTTCCTTCAGAATGCGGTCGATGCGATCCTGAACCTTCGAGGCGTCGCGCAGCCGGCCCAGCTTGATGTACACATCACGCAGCGCAGTGTGAACCTCGGAGTCGTCTCTCGCAAGCTCGGCGGCTTTCTCGTAAGCCAGCGCGGCCTTCTCCCAGCGCTCGGCCTCCGCCTGCATCTCGGCCAGTGCGACGTATACGACCACGGCCGCCCTCGGCGCCCCGCGCTGCACGTAGAGGTTGGCCAGCCGAGCGTACGCGACCGAGTCTTGGGGTGCAAGCTCGAGAACCTTCTTGTAGGCTTGGATTGCGTCGTCAAACTGACCGCGTGCTTCCAACACGCGCGCACGATGAAAGTGCACAGCGCGGTCCAACGTCGTGTCGTGCACGGGAACGCGCAGACGCTGCTTGTACTCGATCAGGTCGAGGACTGAGTGTCCGTCGGTGCCTTTCGCGTCCACTATGACACCTCAACTTCGGTCATAGGTCGTAGGTCGTGGGTCGTAGGCAAGAAAAACGCAGTCGCTACGACCTATGACCGGCGACCCACGACCGCATGTGTGCACTCAGAGCTGGTTCGCAACAGCGGTGCGGATCTTCCGCATTTCAATCCGGAGACGGCCGAGGTTCGCTCGCTGATCCGCGACCACGGCGAGTACTGCATCCGGGCCCGCAGGCGACACGGCCACCGGCCCCATCTCGTACTCCAAGAGAATGGAGTCCAAGGCTCCCAGGCGCAGCTCACCGCCCATCTGGCCGAATGATCCGAAGCTACTGGCAGCAATCGCGCCCACGGTGTCCGATTCCATGCCATCGCCGTGCGTGGCGGACTCGATGACGAACCCGTCTCGTCCCACAACCATCGCGGCCGTGATCCCGTCGATCTTCATAAGCCCATCGAGGATCCCTCGCAAGCCCCCAGCTGCATCCATTGTCTGCATGACGTCCTCCCTCTCGACTAGATGACTCCCGCGTTTAGCACCGATGCAATTTCCGGCATATACCGTCTGAGCTGCAACCTTGCCTTCCCAACGTTGCCGCGCGGATTGATTACGATTCCCACATAGTAGTCCTGGCCCGCCATGGCAAGCAGG
>JAHZOA010000024.1 GCA_020028455.1 Armatimonadota bacterium
CAAAGGCGGTCGTGGGTCGTAGGTCGTAGGTCGTAGATAATGCCCGATCTTCCCTACGACCCATGACCTACGACCTACGACCGCAGTTTATTTCGCGCGACCGCAGTTACCTTACTGAAGCTTGTTTTCTCTCGTGTTTATAGAGGATGTAGACGCGCACGGGACGCCGTCCGTAGCGAATGGCCTCACCCCTGGTGGCAAAGCCGAGGTCGACGCGCATCCCCTTGATCCAGCTGCCGACGTCGCCGGCGACCGCGTAACCATATCCTTCAATGTAAAGCCGGCTGCGCAGGGGGATGATCTTCGGATCAACGGCCACGACGCCATACCCCGCGTACATCCCGATCGACGTGATGTTGTCGACGCCCGGGCAGCAATACGGCGAGTACGCGGTGGCCACCATTTCCAACACCTCACGGCCCGCGAACGCGCCGCGCGACGCCATCTGGACCTGCGCGCCCATCGTGACCACGCGGTCCAGCGGATTGCGCACGACGCGCTCTCCCACGAGCGTACGGTGAGCGACCTGGCCGTCCGCAAACGTAATCTTGAACGCGCGTTCCTTCAAACCGTTCTTCCCCGGGGCTTTGATGCGCATGATGCCGCGCGGCGTGAGGGGATCACTTGATGACTGGACTTGATAGGGAATCTCGACCTGCTCGACGAGGATCTGTTGCTCGATGCGCACGACCCGGATGGTCATACCCGCCGCGGGCACCGCGCCGGGTGATGGGAAGACTTTGTCCAGCGCGTGGACCGCGACGTGACGGCGCTGGAGAACCTCAAGCACGCTCGGCGCCGCGCTGCGCAGCGCCACGGTCTTGCCATCAACCTTGAGCGTGAGCGGCACCGCGCGCCTCACGACCAAGCTCATACCTTCCTGCAACCGGGTCCGCAACGAGAGTGAGACTTCGTCCTGCTGGGTGAGGCGTATACCCGCTTCGTCCAACGCCTGCCCGACCGTCCGCTTGTATGTCGCGCGCTTCGTGACGGTCTCTCCGATGACAATCTGGATATCCTTCCTGAGATACGCGTAAATGAGACCTCCACCCAACGAGGAGGTCAGTCCCACAGCAACGATCAGCGCGCTGAGCCATCCTGCACGGATCTGGGGAGAGATTCGAATTTGATCTGACGACTGCGAAGCAACTGTGAGAACAGACTGCGAGAGGCCTTCCGAAATCGCAGCGGTCGGCACTGTGCCCGCACCTCGACCACGAAGTGGCCGGGGTCGGAGGCAAATTGTAAAGAGTCGAGATGCGTGAAGGGTGAGGAGATTTGAACCCGGCTGACGGGATTATATCACAGATGTTGACGGACCAGAGGGGCCGGGACCGGGAATCCGAAGTTCGGCTAAGGAGTGACTTATTACGGATTCCCTTGCCCCGGCCCCCCTGGTCCGTCGAGTTTTACCGGATCTGTACGGCCTGGATCAGCTCGATGAGAACGCCATGCGTTGTGCTCGGATGAATGAACGCGATGAGCCGGCCGCCACTGCCACGGCGTGGCTGAGCATCGACAGGTCGATGGCCTGCGGCTACGGCCTCTTTGATGGCGCCCTGAAGATCACTGACGGCGAACGCCACGTGGTGCATCCCCTCGCCGCGCGTGGCCAGAAACCGTGCCAGTGCGCCATCCGTTCCGATCGGCTCCAGCAGTTCGATCCGCGCTCCATCGGCGTCGAAGAACGCTACCCTGACGTGCTCGCCAGGCAACTCCTCGCGCTCGCCGTCGCCTAGCTTGAGGTAGTCGCGATACAATTTCGAGGACGCCTCGATGCTTTTCACGGCCACACCCACGTGATCCAGTTTCATCGAGAATTCAGCAACTCATCAGCCGCTGTATAGGGGTCGAGCTCACCGGCATGAACCCTTTTTGCCAGTTCATCGAGACGGCCGCTGCGCGTGGCGGCGTCGAGCACGCGATCCTTGATTCGCATTTCGACCGCTCGCAGGATCTCCGCCGCCCGCCGGCGGTGGCGTTTCTCTTCGAGGAGGTCCCGGTCCTCAAGATGCCGCCGGTGCGTGTCGATCGCGTCAAGGACGGCCTGAATTCCGGTACCCGTGGTCGCGACCGTCTTGAGGACGGGCGGCTGCCAGGTGGAATGCGGCCGCAGCCCGAGCATCATCTTGATTTCGGTCAGCGTACGATCGCCATCGCCCTGGTCGGCTTTGTTCACCACGAACAGATCTCCGATCTCCATGATGCCGGCTTTCATCGTCTGGACCGTATCGCCGAGACCGGGAATGAGCACGATCACGACCGTGTCGGCGGCGCCCACCACGTCCACTTCGGCCTGGCCGGTCCCGACGGTTTCGATGAAGACGACGTCGTACCCCATCGCATCAAGGATCTTCACGGCATCAGAGGTCGCAGGCGCCAGTCCACCCAGGCTTCCACGTGTGGCCATACTTCTGATGAAGACCCCGTTGTCCGTCGCATGGTCCTGCATGCGGATGCGGTCGCCCAGCAGTGCGCCGCCGGTAAATGGGCTCGTCGGGTCAACGGCCACGATCGCGACGCGCTTGCCGGCACGCCGTAGGATCTTCGTCAGCGCGTCGACGAGCGTGCTCTTGCCCGCGCCGGGAGGTCCGGTGATGCCCACGACATACGCGCGTCCGATCTTCTTGTGCAATTGACGGAGCAACGCATAGCCTTCCGGGACCTGATCCTCGACGAGTGAGATCAAACGCCCGATCGCTTGATGAGAACCCGACAAAGCTTCGTCAAGAAGTGAATTCGTGTCCACTGGTCAAACGCTAACGGTAGGTTTATGTACCCCGAATACGGCTCGAAAAGTGTCGCAGATTTCACCGATCGTCGCATAAGCTTTGACGGCCTCAATGATGTGCGGCATGAGATTCTCGTCGCCACCGGCCGCACGGCGCAGCCGTCCCAGCGCCCGCTCAACAGCATCACCACTGCGTTCTCTGCGCACGCGGCGCACGCGCTCTTTCTGCCGCTGCACAACTTCTTTCGGCACTCGCATGGTCGTGGGGCGCGCCGACTGATCAGTCTGATAACGGTTCACCCCGACGACAACCTGATCGCCCGATTCGATCCGCGTCGACTCCCGATAGGCGGATTCCGCAATCTGCGCTTGAATCCATCCGGTCTCGAGCGCCCGGAGAACACCGCCGACCTGCTCGATCTGATCCATGAGCGAGGCCGCTTTCTGCTCAATGTCATGGGTCAGCTGCTCGATGTAATAGGAACCTGCGAGCGGATCGACGGTGTTTGCAACCCCACTCTCATGCGCGATGATCTGCTGCGTCCGGAGTGCCAACAACGCCGACTCGTCAGTCGGCAGGGCTAGGGCTTCGTCCCGCGCGTTGGTGTGCAGGGACTGGGTGCCGCCGAGCACCGCGGCCAGAGCCTGGATCGCCACGCGGACCACGTTGTTGTTGGGCTGCTGAGCGGTGAGCGCGACGCCGGCTGTCTGCGTATGGAAGCGCAGCATCATAGAACGAGGGTCGGTCGCCCCGAACTTCTCGCGCACGACCTTCGCCCACAGGCGCCTCGCCGCGCGAAACTTCGCCACTTCCTCTAAGAGATTCATCTGTGCCGCGAAGAAGAACGACAACCGCGGGGCGATGCGATCCACGGATAGACCCGCGGCGCCCGCCGCCTGTAGGTAGGTCATGCCGTCGGCGAGCGTCAACGCCACTTCCTGCACCGCCGTGGCTCCTGCTTCGCGAATGTGGTAGCCGCTGATCGAAATCGGATTCCACTTCGGCAGGTGATCCGAGCAATACATAAAGACATCGGTGATCAGGCGCAGTGATGGCCCGGGTGGGTAAATGTATGTGCCCCGGGCGATGTACTCCTTGAGGATGTCGTTCTGCGTCGTGCCCGAAATCGCGGTGAGCGCCACACCTTGCTCCTCCGCCACGGCAACGTACATGGCGAGAAGGATCGAGGCGGTCGCATTGATGGTCATTGACGTGGAGATTGTGTCGAGCGGAAGACCACGCAGCAACACTTCCATGTCCGCCAGCGAGTCGACGGCCACACCGACCATGCCGACCTCCGCTTCGGCCATCGGGTGGTCGGAGTCATAGCCCATCTGCGTCGGGAGATCGAAGGCAATCGAGAGGCCAGTCTGCCCCTGGCTCAATAGGTAGCGGTAACGCGCGTTGGATTCTTCCGCGGTGCCGAAGCCGGCGTACTGGCGCATCGTCCACAATCGGCCTCGGTACATTGTAGGGTGGAGGCCCCGCGTGAACGGATATTCACCTGGGAAGCCGAGATCGCGCCGGTAGTTGAGGTCGACCTCGCCGGGAGTGTAAACGTTGCGCACCTCAATCCCATCCGGAGTCTCTTTTTTTATCCGCCCGTCATTTTCGTCCATGTTCACTGTGTTTTGAGTGTAGCAAGTATCTGCCCTTTCGCGACCTCCTCGCCGGGCTTCACCAATATGACTGAAATATGACCTGAGCGCGGTGCGCGGATCTCCATCTGCATTTTCATCGCCTCCATGATCACGACCACCGCACCCTGCTCAACGCGAGATCCTGGACCCGCCTGCACGGCCACGATCAAGCCCGGCATCGGCGCAACGATGCGTACGTCCGCTGAAGAAGATCGGCCGGCGGTTCCCCTGCGGGGAATTGAGATTCGTGGTGTGACCTGCAGTCGGTATTGCTCATAGCCGAGCCTCACACGGAGCTCATCTCCGGCTCGCACGATCTCGACCGGCCTCGATGCGCCATCAATGGCAAGGGCGAAATGGGTCGGCTCAACCCAACGTAGCAGTTCCACGCGGTGAACACGCCCGTCGATTGACACTTCGAGACCACCAGTAGCCTCCCGCACCTGCACTGCGAACCGGTCATGGCCGGACACGATCTCAAAATCGGTCAACGCTCTCGTCCTTTGCCGCTCGGCGCCATCCGCCATTTCTTGTGTCCGGCGGAAAGCGGAGACGGCGCCCTTCGGCCTGCTCAAACGCAGCCGCAGCCAAAACAGCAGGGATTAGATCCCCCCGCGGCTCGCGTTCGTCCCATCCTCGCACGAACCGCGTATCGTGGTTCCCGGCGACGAATGCCGGATCATTCAGCGCCCAGAGGTGAAACGGGACCGTCGTCGCAATCCCGCCAACCGCGGTCTCGAGAAGGGCCTGTCTCATCCGCGCGAGCGCCTCACCGCGGGTCGTCCCCCAGGCAATGACCTTTGCCAGCAGGGGATCGTAGTAGCGGGTCACCTCCATCCCCGGGGACAGCGCGCTGTCGACCCTGATGCCAGGCCCACCGGGCTCGGCAAGCCCGCCTACGGTTCCCGTCGACGGCAAGAACCCTTCGTGGGGGTCTTCGGCGCTGATCCGGCACTCAATGGCGTGACCACGTGGTGAGATGGGCACCTCGATACTCAGCGCTTCCCTCCGAGCGACGCGAAATTGCTGGACGACGAGATCCATGCCCGTGACCAACTCCGTCACTGGATGCTCGACCTGCAAACGTGCGTTCACCTCGAGGAAGTAGTACTCGTCCCCTTGCACTAGGAACTCAAAGGTTCCGGCGTTTACGTAGCCGAGTTTTCTCGCGCCGGTCTCGGCGGCTTGGAGCAGCCGGCGCTGCATGGAGGGTGTGAGGCCGGGCGCGGGAGTCTCTTCAATGAGCTTCTGATGACGTCGCTGCACCGAGCAGTCGCGCTCTCCGACCGCGGCGATCCGCCCGTGTGTATCTGCGAGGATCTGTACTTCGATATGGCGCGCATCCGGGAGCCAGCGCTCAAGGTACACACGATCGTCGCCGAACGCGGTTCTGGCTTCGCCGCGGGCCAACCGTAACATGGAAGGTAACTCTCCGGCGGAGCGGACAAGATGGATTCCTTTGCCTCCGCCACCTCCGGACGCTTTGATCAGAAGCGGAAATCCAACACGCGCAGCGGCGGCGCGTGCGTCCTCATCCGAAACAGCATTGGTGCCCGGAAGTACGGGGACTCCGGCTTGGACCAGCCGTTCACGCGTGCGGGCTTTGTCGCCGCATTCTGCGAGAACAGATGAAGGCGGGCCCACGAAGGTTACGCCGCTCTCCTGGCACGCCGCAGCGAACGCCGGATTCTCCGAGAGAAATCCGTAGCCCGGATGCACGGCATTCACGCGTGCCCGTCGCGCAATCTCAAGCAGGGCGGCGCTGTTCAGATAGGAAGCAGCCGGCTCGTTGCCGGGTAGTGCGTAGGCTTCGTCAGAGAGGATAACGTGACGCGCCCGCCGGTCCACGGGCGAGTAAACTGCGACCGCACGAAAGCCGAGCTCGTGGCAGGACCGGACGATGCGCACGGCGATCTCACCCCTGTTAGCGATGAGAACGGAGTAGGCACTCATAAAGACGGGAACGGGGGAATGCGGGAACGCGACCTAGGTGTGAACACAGTATGTTTCGCGTTCCCGTGTTCCCCCGTTCCCGGTGGTTAAAGTTCCTCCTCTTCCTCTTCTTCTAGCTTCAGCCCGGGCCGGTGCACGAGGACGTATCGTGAAATCTGGAAGCTACAGGCCTCCCAAAAGCGCAGCCCGCGAACGTTGCCTGCGGTCACGGAGGCGTGGATGTCATTGGCGCCCCGCTCGTGCAGGAACGCAATCACGGCCTCGGCGAGGCGGCGGCCGACTCCCTCACGACGGTACTCGGGATAGATGAAGAACTCGGCGACCATGCCCTGGACCTTCGATTTGTCGGGCGCCTGCGGCGTCAGAATGGCCACCGCAAATCCCACTTTCTTCCCTGCTTCGACGCCCCACCAGATGTGCCGGTTCTTCCCCTGCTCCAGAAAAATGTGCTTGAGATAGGCGTCAAGCCACTCGTCGGGCGGCGGCTCGCCCACCGTCTCTTCGCGATACCGCCGGAGCCAGTCGCGAAATTTCTTGTCATCACCGGGAACGTATTCGAGTTCCATGGCTTGGGTGGGAACGCTTACTCCTTTAGCCAAGTTGGTGGCTCTTCCTCCGGAGACGGGAACGGGGGAACTGGGGAACGAGGGAACGCGTCACGGCAGTTACCGGTTCCCGTGTTCCCGCGTTCCCTTTGTTCCCGTCGTTATAGCGGGATATTGCCGTGCTTCTTCTTCGGATTCGCAACACGTTTGGTCGCGAGAGCCCGTAGCGCTGAGATCAACCGTGGCCGCGTTTCCCGGGGGGCGATGACGTCGTCGATGTAGCCACGCGAAGCCGCGACATATGGATTGGCGAACTGGGCGCGGTATTCTGACACGAGTTGCGCGCGGAGCGCATCGGGGTCCTTGGCATCAGATAGTTCTCGCCGGAAGACGATCTCGATCGCGCCTTCCGGCCCCATCACCGCGATCTCGGCCGTGGGCCAGGCGAGGTTGAGATCGCCACCCACGTGCTTGCTCGACATGACATCGTACGCGCCCCCGTAGGCTTTCCGCGTGATCACCGCGAGCTTGGGGACCGTGGCTTCACAGTAGGCGAAGAGCAGCTTCGCGCCGTGACGGATGATTCCGCCGTGTTCTTGCTCCACGCCGGGCAAGAACCCCGGGACATCAACAAACGTGATCAACGGAATGTTGAACGCGTCGCAAAATCGAATGAAGCGCGCGCCCTTGGTCGCTGACGCGATATCGAGGACGCCGGCCAAGACGCCGGGCTGCTGCGCGATGATGCCGACGGTGTGACCGCCGAGCCGCGCGAAGCCCACGAGGAGATTTTGTGCGTAGTGGGCGTGGACTTCGAGGAACGACTCAGCGTCGATGATCCGGCGAATCACCTCATGCATGTCGTACGGTTTCGTCGGATCATCCGGGATGATGCGGTCGAGTTCCGCATCCATCCGCGCGGGATCGTCACCGGTCTCCACTCGCGGCGGGTCGTCGAGGTTATTCTGGGGCAGGTAGGATAGCAGGCCGCGGATGAGCTGCAGACACTCGAAGTCGTCAGCAGCGACGAAGTGGGCCACGCCGCTCCGCGAGGAATGGACGTCGGCACCGCCGAGCTCTTCGAACCCAACGTCTTCACGGGTCACTGCCTTGAGGACTTGCGGACCAGTCACAAACATGTAGCTGGTCTTGCGCACCATGACGATGAAGTCGGTGATCGCGGGCGAGTACACAGCGCCGCCGGCGCAGGGGCCGAGGACCGCTGAGATCTGCGGAATCACGCCGGACGCAAGGGTGTTGCGCAGAAAGATGTCCGCGTATCCGCCGAGGCTGGCCACGCCCTCCTGAATTCGGGCTCCACCCGAGTCATTCAACCCGATCACCGGCGCCCCAGCGCGCAAGGCAGCGTCCATCACCTTGATGATCTTCCCGGCATGAGCCTCGCCGAGTGATCCTCCCAGGACGGTAAAATCCTGTGAGAACACAAACACAAGGCGGCCATCGATGGTCCCATAGCCGGTAATGACGCCATCGGCAGGCGCGTCGGCCTGATCCATGCCGAACTCACGCGCCCGGTGTGTCACGAACATCCCCGACTCACTGAAACTTCCGGGATCGAGCAAATGGTCCAATCGCTCGCGCGCTGTGAGCTTGCCGGCCTCGTGCTGGCGCTCTACCCGTTCAGCTCCTCCCAGCGCCTTCACGCGCTCTCGCCGGCGGCGCAGGTCGTCTAGACGATCAGACATCGCGGATCACCTCGGGTGAAACGAACAGAAGGGACCAGGGGAACTGGGGCCAAGGGGACCTGTAATAAGTCACTCCTTAGCCGATCTCCAGGTCCCCGGGCCCCAGGTCCCCTGGTCCCGTTTCTCTAACCTGCTTGGTGCTTTCCCGCTATTCCTTCAAACGCATCGGATGAATTGAAATAATCGCGTGTTTGAAGATCAGTTCCCTGCCCTCGTCGGTCTCTACGAGCAGTGTGTAGGTTCCGAACTCCTTGAGCACCGCTTCCGCGATTTCATACCCGTCACGGCACCGGATGTGGATGGGAATTCCAGTCGTGATAAGGTGACGGAAGTACTCGTCTTCCATTCCTCCCTTCGAACCTGAGCGCTGGTCCCCACTACGGCCTGGCTCGGATCGTCCCTCGACAGCCGCGCCACCGGGCCGCTCCGGCCTGATCTGCTCCAGACGGGCCGTCCCATCCTCTTGGACGTGCTCGTCCTCTTCGAGCGCGGGGTCCGATCGCTCCGATTCGCTCAAGACCGGCAGGTCGCGTTGCACCTCTCGCCGGCTCCGGTAGTGCGCTCGCATCGCCTCGAGTTGCTCGCGCCGATCTTTCATGGTCCAGCCTCCTTCGTCGGATTGAAGAGTGCGTTTGCCGATCGCCTCAAGCGTCGCTGCGATGACGGCTTCGGCTTCGTTGCCCTCGGAGACTGCCGTGCCGACGTGCAGTTGCGAATCCACAGGCGATGACAGGGAGATCCCTACAACGACTGCGTCACCATCAGTGAGCGGAACCGATGTAATCGTTTCAATTGAGGGCTTCCACCCTTCGGCTTCGAACACCGACTTGAGGGCATCAAGTGTTGCGAGGGCGGCAGTTCGCCGGCGGGTGGCCTGATCTGTCGCCCCTTCAGCACTGCCGGTGAGGCCGCGGCCGCGGTTGTCGTCGGCCCGCAACTGTACCGTAAGGCGAGAGGTCGTCGGGCTGAGCAGCTCCTCCAGCCGGCTCAGCTCCCAACGGCCGGCCGGGGCATCGTGCTGTGGACGGAGCCGGGCGATTCGGATCCGCCATCCGTCGATGGCGAGCGAGTACTGAGACATTAACGCCGCGCCGACCATCCGGCGTAGCGCGGCCTCGTCACGATCGGCGGCAGCGGTGACGTAGATCCGCTCGATCTGTCCCGCGTCGTTGGCGACGACGCGCGCGGAGGCGACGCCCTCCAGTCGCCCGAGCAGCGCCTCAATATCCTCCGCGAATATTTCGCTTACCACGTCTCCACCCAGAAATTCGCACAGCGAATTTCCCGTGGGCCCGGAGTCGCCCCGCCGATCAATTTGGTAGGGGATTCACTACTGTAGCGGTTATTCCTGCGAAGTACGGGAACAGGGAACGCGGGAACACGGGAACCGGTAACCGCAGTGACGCGTTCCCGCATTCCCCAGTTCCCGCGTTCCCGTCTTCTCAAAAGCGTGGTGGCGCAGCCGGCCGTTCGATCGGCCGGTCAATCACGACTCCCTCCCCACCCATCGATTCCCTCTGCTGTCCTTCAATGAGGATGCGCACCTGGGGCGCTGCCGGAAACTGCGTGGCGGTATACACAATCTGCCAGAATCGCGCCAGCATGCTGGCGCTGCCGCCTCCCGATTCGACAACGCGAGTGAAATCGGCAATGACCGTCCCACGCTCCAGCCGTACACTCCGGAGCGTCGTGCCTTCGGGAATCGCGGTGGTCAGTCCGGATGCACGTTCCGTGTCCGTTGGACCCGCGAGCAGTTCCCGCAGGGCAGCAGTGACAAGAGATGTGGTGCCCCGTCCACGAACCGTCCGCTCGACCGGGGCGACCGTGCTGACAATCCCTTCGTCGCGGACGAAATACACCGTGACGGTGGCGTCCACGGGCCGCGTGAACCACCAGAGCCCGAAGACCGCGCCGGCCAGGATGATCGCGAAGAGAACGGTGGCGACACGCACGGTGGTCAGGATCTGACCAGCTTCTCGAACTCTTTCTCGTTCAGGATCGCTATTTTCAGCTTACGCGCCCTGTCGAGTTTGGATCCTGGCTCCTCTCCGGTCACAAGGTAATCGGTCTTGCTTGAAACGCTCCCGCCCACAATGGCCCCGTGCTCTTTGGCCAGCGCTTCAGCCCGGGTTCGCGGGAGACGCGCGAGCGCCCCTGTGAACACAACGCGTTTGCCGGCCAGCGGTCCCCGATACTCCGCCTTCCGGGGCGCGGCCGGCCGTACGCCTGCGGCCAGCAACTTCTTCACGATGCGGCGGTTCTCGGACTGTTGGAAGAACTCGGCGATACTCCGTGCGATCGTCGGGCCGATCCCCGGTGCGTCGCGAATCTCTTCGAAGGACGCCTGCATGAGCCGTTCGACGTCGCCAAAATGATCTGCCAGCACCTCCGCCACATGGCTACCCACATGCCGGATGCCGAGCGCGTATAGCAGGCGGGGAAGCGTCGTCTTCTTGCTGGAGGCAATGGAGTCGAGAACATTCTGCGCGGACTTCTCTCCCATCCGCTCCAGCGTCAACAGTTGCGCGTTCGTCAATCCGTACAGATCGGCGGCGTCGGAGATCATGCCACGGTCGAGGAGCTGCTTCACGAGTTTGTAGCCGACGCGGTCGATGTTCATCGCGCCTCGCGAACCAAACAGGAGGAGCCGTCCGAGGACCTGAGCGGGGCACGCCGCGTTTGTGCATCGCGTGACGGCTTCACCCTCCGGACGGTGGACGGGCTCGCCGCACTCAGGACACGTCTTCGGCATGACAAACTTCCGTTCGCTCCCGCTCCGGCGCTCGGTGAGCACTCGAACGACTTCGGGGATCACCTCTCCGGCACGCTGGACGACCACCCAGTCGCCGATGCGCACGTCCTTACGGCGAACCTCATCTTCGTTATGGAGGGTGGCGCTCGTAACCGTCACTCCCGAGATGCCGACCGGGTCGAGATCCGCGACGGGCGTGAGCGCGCCCGTGCGGCCGACGTACACCTTGATGTCGTTGATGCGGGTCTCGGCCTGCTCCGCGGGAAACTTGTACGCCACCGCCCAGCGAGGCGCTTGAGACGTCGCCCCAAGCTCCGCCTGCTGGCGAAAGCCGTTGACCTTCACCACCACGCCGTCTGCCGCAAACGGAAGTTTCCCTCGCTCTTCGGTCCATCGGGTCACATATGTCATGACATCCTCGAGGGTCCCGGCGACGGCGGTGTTCGGATTCAATTTGAATCCCGCGGATTTCATCCATGCGAGCGCAGCCTCGTGCGAGGCAACCTCGAGCCCGTCAACCGCCCCCAGCCCATACACGAACACGTCCAGCGGCCGCGAGGCAGTGACCTTGGGGTCAAGCTGTCTCAGTGATCCGGCGGCCGCATTGCGTGGATTGGCAAAGAGTGGCGCGCCCGCCGCGCCGCGGTCCCGGTTGATTGCTTCGAACGCGCGCTTCGAGAGAAACACCTCGCCTCGAATCTCGACAAAGCGGGGGACCCGTTTCGCGTGCAGACGGAGCGGAATGCTGCGGACCGTGCGGAGGTTGCTGGTGACGTCTTCCCCCTGAACGCCGTCGCCGCGCGTCGCCCCGCGGACGAACGCTCCATTCTCATAGGTCAGCGAGACGGCGGTTCCGTCAAACTTGAGCTCACAGACGTAGCGGATACGCTGCGATCCTAACGCCCCCTGTACTCGCCGCGCCCACGCGCGAAGCTCCTCTTCGGAAAATACGTTGGCGAGACTCATCATGGGCTGGCGGTGTACTACGGGCGCGAAGGCCTGCGATGGCGGAGCGCCCACGCGCTGCGTCGGGGAGTCCGGCGTGACCAGGTCGGGCAATTCCCGTTCAAGATTCTGGAGTTGCCGGAAGAGGCGATCGTACTCCTGGTCGCTGATCTCCGGTTGATCCAGCACGTGATAGAGATAGTTGTGGCGGTCGATGGCCTCGCGTAGTTCTTGCACACGCTTGCGGGCCTGAGACTTAGTGAGCGAACTGAGTTTCTTGGCTTTCTCAGTGCGAGGCACGGGCTAAGGAACTACGGGATAAGGGGATAAGGGGATAGAGGGATAACGGATTATGAACACACTGAATACTTTCTCTTTATCCCTTTATCCCCTTATCCCTTTCTCCCGCAGTGAGAGGGTTCCGCCTGCCATCGCCGGGATGATCGCAACCTCAGCATCTTCACGCACGGGCGTCTGCAGTCCCTGGAGGAATCGAACATCCTCGTTGTCGACAAAGATGTTCACGAAACTGAGGACCTTTCCATCGTTGTCCAACACACGGGCCGCGAACCCAGGAAACTGCCGTTCCAGATCTCTCACAACCTCCGACAGCGTTTTCCCGGTAGCCTTAACAAGCCGCTGCTCACTAGTCAGCCGTCGCAGGGGCGCCGGCACTCGAACCGTTGCCATCTGAACCTCCTTCTTACAACTATATCCGGTCGCGCAGGCGAGGCCGAAGCCTGAATGTCACGCCAGACGCAACAGGGGAGTCCAGGGCCAGAGGGATCCCCGTATCAGTTTCAGTCGGGGAGAGGCTCTGGGCTCCACTGGTGCGTCTGCCTAGCGGACGAGACTCAACACGTTCGATTCAAAATCCCGCAGCGTGGGCCGGATCGCGATCGGCGGCGCGACCACATCCTCCACGGCCTCGGCAGTCTTCAACCCCATCCCCGTAATGTACGCGACCACGACCTCTTCCGGTCCAAACACGCCCTCTTCGGCCAGCCTTCTCAGTACGCCGACCGTCACTCCTCCCGCAGTCTCCGTGAACACTCCTTCGGTCTCCGCCAGAAGGCTGATCCCTTCGACGATTTCCTCATCTGAGACCGCGAGGATGCGTCCTCCATTCTCTCGCGCGAGTCGGAGGACGTAGCGGCCGTCGGCAGGATCGCCGATGGCAAGAGAACGCGCGATCGTCTGCGGTTTCACGGGCTGGATCTGATCTTGCCCGGCAGCGAAAGCGTTCGCCACAGGCGCACAGCCCTCCGCCTGCGCGCCGTGCGTTTTCGTGCGCACCGACGGGATCACTCCAGTCCTGTGCAGCTCGGATAATCCCTTGTGGATCTTCACCAGCAGACTGCCCGAGGCGATCGGAACGACTACGTGGTCCGGCGCGCGCCATCCAAGTTGCTCGGCGACCTCAAAACCCAGAGTCTTGCCACCCTCGGAGTAATAGGGCCGGAGGTTGACGTTGACAAAGGCCCAGCGGTGTTCTTCGGCGATCTGAGCGCACAAGCGGTTGACCTCGTCGTAGTTGCCGTCCACTTCAACGATGGTTGGCCGATAGACGCTCGTCGCGAGGACCTTTCCACGTTCCAGACCACGAGGGATGAAGACACATGCCCGCATCCCCGCGCGCGCCGCATGCGCCGCCACCGCATTGGCCAAATTTCCAGTCGAGGCGCATGCGGCCACGTCGAAACCAAAGTGCTTGGCGGTCACGATCGCTACGCCGACCACGCGATCTTTGAATGACCAGGTCGGGTTGACGCTGTCGTTCTTGATGTAGAGTCGCTCGAGGCCAAGCTTCCGACCCAGCCGCAGCGCGTGCAGCAGAGGAGAGAATCCGGGCGCCAGATCGATCTCGGGGTCGCGACGCGACGGCAGCAGCGGTTCGTAGCGCCACATGGACTTCGGTCCCGCCTCGAACGTGCGTTGGAGCGGACGCGGGAGCGTGTCGTAGTCGTAGAGGACTTCCAGCGGTCCGAAACATCTCTCACACACGAAGATAGGATCAAGCGGATAGACGGCGCCGCATTCTCGACACTTCAACTGTTGGGCAGACACACGTGTCCTCCGCCTTCTGCCTTCGTCGTTTCGACGATCGCACCATGCTTGTCGATGTCCAAGACTAGATACCGAGACACGCTGCCACTGCGCGCAAACGCTTCGACCATCTTCTCTCCCACTGACTCAGCGACATCCGGGGGCGCGACGGCTACGATCGAGGGACCCGAGCCGCTCAGTGCGGCGGAATATGCGCCGGCGGCCTTCGCAGAGGCAAACACGTCATCCAACCCCGGCACGAGTGTCCTCCGGTACGGCTGGTGAAGCGAGTCCTCCATCGCAGTAGAGAGCAGTTCGGTTCGGCCCGTCAGCATCGCCGTGACGAGCCATCCCGTCCGGCCCAGGTTGGCCGCAGCATCACGCAGCGGCACTCGCTCGGGCAAGGCAGCACGCGCGGCCACCGTCGATACCGCGAATTCCGGCACAGCGACGACGAGGGCAGCCGTCCAGGAAGGATCGATTCGCGTCCAGGCCACTCGGCCATTGGTGGCGCATGTCAGGACGCCGCCTCCAAAGAGCGCGGCCGCAACATTGTCGGGATGTCCTTCCATCCTCCAGGCGATATCCAGCAGATCTGCGGGGCTCAAGGGCCTGCCGAACAGCTCGTTCGCAGCAACGGCGCCACCCACGATAGCCGCGGCACTACTGCCCAGGCCGCGCCCAATTGGAATGCGATTCACGCAACGAACGAAGAAGCGCGCATCCCGGTCGATCCGGCCCGCAACTTCGGCTGCGACGCGGTAGACAAGGTTCGTCCCATTGTGGGGAAGCTGATCACGACCTTCGCCCTCAATTGCTACGCGGCCCGTGGCATCACGGTCCAGATATACATCGTTATACAGGGTCACGGCGACGGCCAGCGCGTCGAAGGCCGGACCGAAGTTGGCCACGGTCGCGGGCACTTTCACGTGAATCATCGTCCGTCGACCTCTGCATAAGCCGCTGCTTGTTCCCGATCAAAGGTCAGGAGCGGGAGAATCTCAACTTCCTTGAGCACGGCCGGAGACCCGTTTGACGTCGAGTTCACGGTCGAAGCAAGATCACCAAGAATCGCGCTCGAGGTGGGCACCCCCCCTGCGCCCCTGCCCCGGATGAATAGCTCGCCGGCGAGATCGCTGCGCACGAGTAAGCCGTTCTCTTCATCGTCAAGCTGGGCGAGTGGATGCTCTCGAGGCACCGATGCGGGAAAGACTCCGGCAGCCAGCGTTCCGTTTGTTCGACGGGCCACGGCGAGCAGCCGGATACGCTTGCCGTCCGACCTTGCCCGTGCAACATCCTCCGGCGATACGGTGTCAATGCCGCGGTGCACGATTGTCTGCGCGGTGGCCGCGGCATCGAACGCCAGGCGGATGAGAATCGCGAGCTTCGCAGCGGCATCTCGGCCGGTGACGTCGTCGGCCGGATCGGGCTCGGCGAGACCACGCGCCTGCGCCTCTGCAAGCGCCGTCGCGAACGGGCGCCCGAGCTCCATCTGCGAGAGGATGAAATTGGAGGTCCCGTTGATGACTGCTGTGATCTCGGTCACCCGATCCCCAACGAGATGGGACTTGAACACACGGATGACGGGCAACGCCGCCCCGACGCTCGCTTCATAGGCAAAGACGCGGCCGACGGCCCCGGCCAGCTGCGTGAGCTCATTCCCTCTTGCGCTCACGACCTGTTTGTTGGCAGTGACGACGTGCTTCCCGCGAGAGAGCGCCTCGGTCAGGTATGAGGCAGCGGGCTCGACCCCGCCAATAGCTTCGACGATGACATCAACACTGGGATCGCGCACGACTCGCCACGTGTCGTCGGTCAGGAGATCTGGATCCACCGTGACACGTCGGGGCTTGTGAAGATGCTTGACGGCCACGCGCGTGATGATGGGAATGGCGCCGGTCCGCACGGCAAAATGGTTGCCGTTTACGCGGAGCGCATCCGCCACCGCGCTGCCGACGTGGCCCAACCCCAACAGTCCGATCTTTACCGTAGGCATGTGAGTCCAGAAAACAAAACGCCCCTCCCAATTCCTGGAGGGGTGTTCTCCCTCTTATCTCTCGGAATTGGTCCGCGAGAGTTAGCACCTTGCGTCAACTCCACAAGGAGTCGCACAGGCTGCCGGGGGTCATCGGGCCCGTCCCTCACCCACTCTGGATAAGAGTGCTATGTGATTGTGGTCACTTTTATAGCAGAAACAGTGAGTAGGGTCAAGGTTCAGGTCCGCCCCGTTGACTTGGAATAGACCGCTATGTTAACTTGTTCGCGGCAGGTAAGGCTTGTAAGGCCGCTATCTGTACATAGTAAGGAAAGGAGCAAGTGCAATGACCACAGGAACTGTGAAGTGGTTCAACGCGGAGAAGGGCTACGGCTTCATCTCCGTGGAGGGTGGCAAGGACGTCTTCGTCCACTACAGCGCCATCCAGGCCGACGGGTTCCGCACCCTGCAGGAAGGTCAGCAGGTGCAGTTCGATATCGTCGACGGCAAGAAGGGCCCCCAGGCCTCGAACGTACAGCCGCTCTAAAACGAACGAGCGCTAGCGTTCTCCGACCCGCCGGAGTTTCGACTCCGGCGGGTCGTTGACTTTCCAAAGGGAACAAGGAAAGAGAGCAAAGGAAAATGGACCTGACTTTCCAAAGGTAAAGGCGAAGGGTCGAGATGCTATTTACCACTATCGTCGAGCGGCTGTTCCAGTTGGTGTACCTGCTGCTCATCATCCGGGTCGTGCTCAGTTGGATCCCCAACGTCAACTACTACCACCCCGTCATACACTTCATCTTCCGGGTCACTTCGCTCATCCTGGATCCCATTCGCCGCGTGGTACCGCCCGTGGCAGGGCTGGATCTCTCGCCACTGGTCGCAATCGTGCTCCTCCAACTCCTTCTTAGGCTCCTCCGCGGCCTGTAGGCCTCGGGGGACACTAAGTAGGTGGCGACCCACAAGCGTCGGCGGCGCACAGAGGCCGAGCTGCAGCGAGGCCGGGAGAATCTCGCTTCGTGCCGGGTTAAAAGGGACGGGTGACCGAAGGGTGGAAAGAGTGGCAGTACAGGCGTATGTGCTCGTCCGAACGATGCCGGGCCAAGCCGGTGAGGCTCTAGTTCATATCATCGCTACCCCGGGTGTAGTCACCGCCCACGCCGTGACTGGTCCCACCGACATCATCGCTTTCGTTGAAGCCGACAGCATGGACGCGCTTGGCCGTCTGATCGTCTCCAGGATTCAGCAGGCGCCGGGTGTGACGCGCACCACAACGTGTGTGGTGACGCCCATTTCAAAATGAAGTCGAAGGCTGGAGATTCCTTCAACTAATATTAGGGGGAGCGATGCTCGATCAAGTCCTGCAGGTAACGATTCTGGTTTCGGATCTCAAGAAAGCCGCTAACTTTTACTCGTACGTATTAGGTCTGCCGGTGATCACGCAGTCAGATCGGACTGCCGAATTTCGGACCGAAGGAGTTATCCTTGCGGTGCGGCCGCGCGACGCCGGCGGTCAAACGCAAAGTAAGCAGCCAGCCGCGGCCGCAGCCGCGGGATCAGGCTCAACGCAAATCACCTTCCAGGTAGCCGACCTCGATGTGGCTTTCAACGAGGCCAAAGGGCGCGGCGCAAAGGTCCTTGCCGCTCCTCGCACGGTCGACGCCGGGCGCATGGCCCGAGTGGCCGATCCCGAAGGCAATATCGTCGAGCTGTTTGAGCCGGAAGCCTAATCGCGGGAACACGGGAACGCGGGATCGCGGGAATCCGAACCCCGTCACCGCTACGTCGATTCAGTTTCGCGTTCCCGCGTTCCCGCGTTCCCGCGTTCCCGTCCTGCCCGGAAGGAACCCTACGAAGGCAAGCGCGAGCACGGCCAGTCCCATTACCCAGGTCAGCGCCGTAGCAAGCCCGACCGCATCGGCCAGTGCTCCCACCGCCGTCAGTGACAGTCCGGCCGCGCCCCACGCCAACCCCATCACGATGCTGCTTGCCACGCTGGCCCGGTGCGGCAGTACCTCTTGCGCCATGACGATCGTGATCGCCGCCGACAGATAGAGCGCAATTCCGCCACCCGCAAGCGCGAGGTAGGACCAGACACCCTGTGCGTGCAGGAACAACAGCAGTAGGGGCGTTCCTAGGAGCAGTGATACTGCGAGCAACGCGCGGCGGCCGACCCGGTCAGCCAACGCTCCTCCGACCAGCCCGCCCACGGCGCCAACGCCGCCGAAGAGAAAGATGGCCGCCCCGCCGGCAACAATTGACCCGCCGCGCTCTCGGAGGAGCAGCGGCAGGAAAGTGATGAACGCAGAAATGATGATGCTTCGCAGGACGACTATCGTCCACAGCAGCGCCAGCGGCCGCCAAACACCGCGGAGATCAGCCGCCAGGCTTTGCGGTCGCTCGGCGTGGTCGATTGTTTGTGTTCCCAGTCGCTTCCATAGCAACGCGCAGAGCGCCAGTCCCGGCAGCGCCACCACCCACGTCACGTCAAGGCCGAACGACGCCACCGCCAGCGCAATGATGACCGGGCCCAAAGCGTAACCAAGCTCTCCACCGGCGACGAAGAGCGATAGACCGACCCCCTTACGGTTCCCGCTCGCCAGACCCGCAGTAGATGCGCCCTGCGGGTGAAACGTTGCCGTGCCCGTGCCGGCGATAAGCAGCAGGACGATAAG
>JAHZOA010000025.1 GCA_020028455.1 Armatimonadota bacterium
GAAGGAGTTTGCGTTCGAACCGAGGCAGATCGAGGTCAAAGCCGGGGCGGCGAAGTTCGTCGTGCGCAACGAGGGCACCGTCGAGCATGACTTCGAAATTGTGGGCGTTGCCGAGCACGGCGCCGAGCACGAAACCAGGCTAATCCAGCCGAACAAAGTATCTGAAGTTGAGGTGGAACTCAACCCTGGGACGTATCAGGTAATCTGCACCGTGCCTGGACACAGGGACGCGGGGATGGAGGGCACGATCGTTGTAATCTAGGGCCTCAACCGCCTCCCACCTGGGACAGACCGCGAGGCCGTCTTTCCCTGAAGTGCCTTGATCGCTACGGCAAATCCGGTAAGCAAACCGTGATAGAATCCGCGGGCATCGGGGGTGCCAACCTGCTGGTACCTCGCGTGGGCCCGACTGCTCGTCTTCACCAGACGTTCCCACTCAGGATGATTCTGAACGCGAACTGACAGCTTCTCAAACAACGTCTCCACCGCTTCAGGCTGCGCGACCGTAAATCGCTTCATCCTGCACCACCCCCACGAAGGATGTCTAAAGTACATTTTACGGCTTGGGGCACATACACGATGCATTTGAGTTGTGTTTCACGGACGAAGCGCTGTGGGGAACGAGGGCTCGAGTGCGGTGGACTCTGGAGGAGACCACGGACGGTCTGGTTCGTTGTCCTGACTCTCGTCCTCGCCGCCTCCCTGGTGAGGTCGCTGAGTTCTTCCCGGGTCGGCGGGCTCAGCCACCGCCGGTCTGGCTGAGGATCTTCACGATCTCCAGAATCTGCCCCGCGTGCTGGCCGAAGAGGAGGTCGACACGCTGGATGCGGATTACCCTCTCCGGGTCCACCACCACGAATCCCATTTGGGCGACGCCCCGCATGCTCCCCATCGGCTGTCCTCGTTTCGGCAGCATGTCGTACTGGCTCGTTACGGCGAGATCCCCGTCCAACAGCACCGGGAACGAAATGCCGGTGATCTGCAGCAGCCTTCGTGACTGCTCCGGCGTATCTCGATTAAGCACGTAGACCTCCGCGCTTTGCCTGAGCGTTTCCGCCGAACGCTGCAGCTCCACGAGCTGCTCGAGACAGAGCTGTCAGGTGACCCCCATATGAAAGATGAGAACCGTGGGATGGCGGTCGCCGGGAGTTACACTATGTGTCCGGCCGTCGGCCGTGCCGAGCGTGAAAGATGGTGCCTGCTGACCGACGAGAGTATTGACATCCTGGGAGACGTCACGCCCTCCCGCCGGCCCAGGCAGACGAAGTCCTGTCGTCGGTGTTTGGCCTTCGCGCAGAAGGATCCAACCCACTACGATCACGACCAGTGCCGCGACGCCTACGATCCAACCGATGCCTTTACCGGGCCGACGACCCTGCCGGCGTTCCTGCTGTGAATGGGTGAGTGACCTTTGCTTCTTCCGGCTCATGGGCTCCTCCGGCCCGGCGAGGGTCCCGCCTCCCGCTGGGTTTCTTCATACTGCCAGCGTTGGTGTTCCTCAGACCATAGGCTCTTGAAATACACTATCAGGGCGCGAATTTCTTCTTCGCTGAGTGTGTCCCTGAATGGCGGCATGGTGAGTTCCTGGGTCTCGTTAAAGGGATCCCGCCATCCGTTCCTGATGATCTCGGCCAACTCCCGGTCGCCGTGCCGCCAGGTATGGCCGGTATCGTCGTGGGGCGGCGGGGGCAGGTTCCCCCGGGCGTCGGGCGTTGTCCAGTTCTTCGCTCCTTCCGCGCGTGCTCCATGGCAGCGGGCGCAGGATTTCACGTACACCTCGCGTCCCCTCGTCACCTCGGCCGGATCGAGAGGAGGAAGCTTCCTTATATCTGGGCCGGAACGCACACAAGAGGAAATGAAAAGGACCGCGGTCGCTACGGTCAGATGCACGTAACCTTGCCAGCCTGGACGGATCACCTGATCCCGCCGTACCGGGAATGCGTCATTGCGGTACCTTTTGCCACGTGTTTCCGCCGTCTTGACTACGGAGGAGCGCGCCGACGGCGGTGATGGCGAACAGGCGGTTTGACAAACGCGGGTTCTGGGCCAGCGCCACCAAGCCTCCCCTGGCTGAGGGGATCTTGACCGGCTGCCAGGTCCGCCCCGCATCCACCGAACGGAAGAGCCCAGCCGGGCCGGCCGCAAATACTCGCCGCGGGTTTCGAGCATCCACGAGTACCGCGGCAGCCTCAGTTGGGGTGGGCCACCGGCCCACC
The DNA here is from genome assembly GCA_020028455.1 of Armatimonadota bacterium. Classification (GTDB taxonomy): domain Bacteria; phylum Sysuimicrobiota; class Sysuimicrobiia; order Sysuimicrobiales; family Kaftiobacteriaceae; genus JACPRY01. The sequence goes on from JAHZOA010000025.1 coordinate 2,217, forward strand.
TGGCGCCATCCTCAGAAGCAATCCATGCTGATGTAGGGACCGTCATTGGCGCCAGCATACAGCCACCCTGTATTCATGCTGCCTTCAAGGGGTGAGTGAGCGAGCGCTAAGACGGCCTGGACGGGGGGACCCCCATCCATCCGTTGCCAGCGCTGCCCTCCATCCTCCGTCCGGTACATTCCCTGCGCTCGAACGGACACGAAGAGGGTTTCGCGCCGGAACGCATGGATCGCTAACGCGTCAACCTGCGTTGACGGGAGTCCCGTACCCATCTGCTGCCATGTGACGCCTCGGTCCCGGCTCATGAGGACGCCGGTTTCGAAGCCCGCGGCGTAGATAATGGCAGGACGTTCAGGGTTGATGACGATCTGGCTGATGCCGTTTGGGGCGAGCCGGGCGGGAATGGGGACAGGTCTCCAACCCCGCCCGTCATCCGTGCTGTGGAAGAGCTGCCCTGCCATAGTCTTCAGGAGCTCTCCGTTGGTCGGATCTACTACAATTCCGACCTGTGGCCGGAGGCGGGAAATCGATGGGGGCGTCGAGGGCCGGGAGGAGTCCGATTCGCGCATATATAGGAAAATGGTGCCCAGGACCAGCAGTGCTAGGACCGCAATCAGCGTCCGTGTCCTCACGCGATGCCCCCCGGTTCAACGTCGGTGACGATGATCTGCGCGCCGCGAATTTCGTAGAGGAAGGTCCGCGGCGGGTGCGGGGCGGGACCGAGCAGCACGTTATCGTCTCCTTCGGGTCGGCGGGATCGTAGATGGACGAGTGGCAAGGGCAGGCCATCAGGGCGTGCTTTCAATTGTCCGGCGGAACGTAGCCGTCGTGCCCGGCCGTGACCTGGCCATTCCGGCCCGTAGTTATAGATGCACCCCAGGTGCAGGCACATGCGCAAGAAGATAATGATGTCGCTCTCTCGACGTACTCGAAATTACAAAGGTTCTGGGCCTCGCTGAGCGTCGCTGCGACTGTGGTTTCTCCCCGGGACATCATTCAGCATGAGCCGGTAGGCTCCTCGAACTATCTCAGGAATCGTCAGTACAAGTTCAGTCTCGCCACCCGGTATCCAACCGCTGTGACAGCCTGCTCCATCTGCTGCGGGCTGGTTTGCTGCGGATCGTATTCGACGAACGCTTTCTCGGCTCCGAGGCTCGCCGTGCACGGGGGCCCCGAACATTGGAGTGCGGCCTCGATGGTGTGGACCCAGGATTCGGAGTGCATCCCCTCGATTGGCAGCGTGGCCGTGGCACCGGCAGTCTGTGCATCGCCCGGCATGCGAAACCTCCGTCAACCCTGAAAAGGGGTGCGGGGCGAGACCCTGACCCCCTTCCCGTAACCGGCAACCCGCAATTACACTACACCGTATAGTGTTGATGTCAAGGGGACCGGGGCACCCTAGCTCAGCGGGATCCCGGACTCTCAGGTGTCACCGGACGGGCGTACGTGAACCTCAGCGGGCCTTTGTAGGCGGGAATCGTGAGCCTGTCCGCCCGGCTGACCTGAACGGGGAATGTGTACCCCCGAAGCAAACTCAGGTAGCCGTCAGGCAGCGAGAGGTAGTCGCCCAGCTGGGCAGGATCACCAATGGCCTCGATGCGCAGCGGCGGGGCGATTCGCTTCACATTCACCATCAGGGTCGTAGCTACGCTCTTGATGGGCGTGATCGCGATCACCCGCTGGCCGTTGATGGCCACGGCCTCGGCCCCGGCCGCCCACAGCTCATTCACGACGGCGACGACGTCGTAGTTGTGCAGGATCAGCTCGTTCGGGTCCTGGCCAGTGAGAAGCGGGCGAGAGCTATCATCCAGCTCGACCACAACGCCGGGGCCCACGAGGGGTGTCAGTCCCGCCAGCGATTGCAGGCGGGCAACCTGCTCACCGAGGCTCTTCAGGGTGGCCTGTGTGGCAGCCGCTGCTGTTTGATATTCGAAGAGCCGGGTTCGCAGAGCGAGCACCTGCTCCTCCAACGCTTCGCGAGCCTGTTCCCGCCGGCGCAGCTGGAATCCCAGTTCCTGCACCTGCCCGGGCACGACATGGAGCTGCACCCGGATCGCCAGGACCGTCCGCAGCTGTGTGGTGATCCCGAATCCCGTAAGCACCGCAACGATGACAATGGCGGCACGGTGCCAGGATCGCACGGGAAAGCGCCCTCTCGTCCACCCCATGGCTTCATTGTAGTATAAAGTACACTACAGACTGTAGCGCTCGGCCTGTGGTCCTCATAGATCACCTGGAAATGGCCCCCAGCGGCATATTCAGGGGCGCCGAATCGTCACCGGTGCGTTAAAGTCATAATTCCAGATGATCATGTAGTGCCAGCGTGCGACCATAAACTCGCGCAGAATGTGGGACGTGCGAAGATCAATCCACACCGCGTAGCGCGCCCGCGATCCCGTGACGTTCATCACGAAGGTGACGACCTGGGCGGGCCGGCCCTCGACGGTGCCGCGCGGGCCGAAGACGACGTTGCTGGCGGCTTCAACAAACGTGAAGTTCGGGAACGTGAAGGCTACCGGAGCCACCTCACGCCGCCACGATCCATCTTCGCGCACGAACTGAGTCGTGCCGAGCATGATGACCTCGAGGCCGCCGATGACCCGGTAATGCATGCGGTCGGTCGCAGCCAGCTCAAAGAACGTGACCACGTCGTTGCCGGAGCCGTCGGCGATCTCCTGACGCTGCCGCAGGCTGCGCAGCCCGTTCATCACCGCATCGGCCTTCCGCAGCATTGCCAGGGCGTCGGGATCGCTCGGCGGCATCGCGGCCGTCCCGCGCTCCCAGTCTGGCTCCACTGGGAAGAACAGCCGCGTTACCTGTCCACGCCAGTGGACTGTGGCGGTGACGAGCCAAGGACCCTTCGCGTTGATAAAGTTCCCGCGGAGCACGAAGCCCCCGTCGCCCTGCGGCTCGGCCGGCGTCGTGGTGCCGGTGCTCTCGTCAAGTAACGCGAGAAAGCTGATTTCGACGCGCGCATCTGCGACCGGCAGGTTGTTGCGGTGCCTGAGCCGGAGTTCAAAGGTATTCTCGCCGACCTGATACGGCCGAGTGCGAAGGAGTCCCTCCAGGCCGGTCTCGCTCTGCCGCAGCAGCAGCGGCGCACGCGCGATCGCCAGCGCTTCCACCTGCCGCGCGGTCGGCAGCAACGCCAGCGCCGCTGCCGCCAGCAATACCAAGGATGCCAGCGACGCTTCGGCCCGCACCAGGATCAGGAACCGACGCTGCAACAACTTGCCCGTCGCCTCCACAGCTTGCCTCGCCGCCGCAGCTAGGCGCGGACGCATCACGAATAAGTTGACCCCGGCAATCCCCAGCAGCGGGATTAGCAGCGCAATCTTCATGGCGAGCGTGCGGCCATATGCCGTCGTGCCGACGACCTGCACGGAAGGGATGTTGACCCAGGCCGCATAGACGCCGGAGAGTACGAGGGCGGCCACGCTGGCCAGGGCCAGGTTCGAAAAGCGCTGCACGAGCGGCCCGAGCAACCGCGCACGCTCGCCGGGGTCGATGCGCGGTAACAGCGGGGCCAGGACCGCCGCCAGGTAGAATAGCCCGCCCACCCATGTCCCCGCGCTGATCAAGTGGAGCCAGTCGGCGAGCAGCGGCCCGGGAAGCCCCGAAGCGGCGGCATGGCTGGTCAGTGAGATGCCCAACAGCATGAGCGACGGCAGCGTGAGCTCGAGGGCAGACAGGCTGTTCCGCCAAATCGATGACGCCGTGTGGCCGAAAGAGGGGTGTACGGTCGCGCCAACCGGGCGCCGGGACAAGCCCAGCAGCACCAAAGGAACGGCGAGCTTGATCAGCAGCGAGGTGCGGGCAGGCTCTGCGGTGACGAACTGGGTGACGACAGTAAGCAACTCGCCGCCGGTGGACGCCGCGACGCGCAGGCCGAGTGCGCCGAGTTCCCAGAGCGCGCCGCCCATAAATGCGGCTGCGCTGAGCCATGCGGCGGCACGCCAGCGCCGGTACAGGCCCGCCGCCCACTCGCCACGCAGCTCCGCGCTCAACAGACCGAGCACCGCCGGCAAGACGAACCGATGCATGACTACCCCGCCGGCGAACGCGGCACCGGCGAGAAACATGAGCCAGCGAGCGGCGATCTCAAATGACGTAGGCGTAGACGTGCCGGGGACACCGGCGCGCTGCGCGAACGAGCCCGGGCGCAGCGGCCCCAACGTGAAAGTGAAGAAGCCCTCGTAAGTGTGGAGGTCGACGGTCGACAGCGTCCGCCACACAACCGTGTAGATCCCTGGGCCGGGCAGCTCCACGGGCTGCTGCGCTCCACGGCGGTCCGCCGTGAATTGGGGCCGCTGGCGGTCGATCCGTACGCCGTCCTGTGTCAACACACGGATGTCTGTGCGCTCGGGATTGACCGGTTCAGAAAACTCGAGGACGATTGACCGCGGTGCCTGCAGCACCAGCTGATTGGCCGGCGGATCAGATCGTACCAGCAGGGCATGAGTGTGCGCAGGAGCGGCCATGGCAAGGACGGCGACGAGCGCCAGGCCCGCGTAGATCAGCACCAGCATCTGTCGCCCGTGCGGCCTGAAGCGCGCCTGGCGGAATCGGGCGGGGTCAGGGCACATGCACGACACATTGTAGTGTGCGGGGCAGTTCACGGTCAACCCCGCCGTTGACACCGCCCGGCGACGAACATTATAGTGTGTAGTGTCAACGCGACTCACAGAGAGGAGTATCGCATGCACATGTCAGGTCGCTTTGTCATGCTGGTCACTGTGCTGGCGGTCGTGCTCGTCCTGGGCGGGGTAGCCTTGGGCCAGAGCTTCCAGACGAGCCGGATGATGGGGCGGATGATGCAGTCGCCGGCGACGGACCAAATGATGGGGCAGATGATGCAGGATCCCCAAATGATGAAATCGATGACGAACGCCTGCCTGCAGGCGATGCAGGACCCGCAGGTCCAGCAGCAGATGCAGGAGATGATGCGGACGCCCGCGATGCAGCAGATGATGGATCAAATGATGCGCCAGATGCCGCGCTGAACGGCGAGTGGGTTCCGTGAAGCGATCGACGCCCATCGTCAATTTCCGCCTGCGCGAGCGCCATCTGCGCCGGGTGCTCGGCGACCTCGAGGCCGACGTGATGGAGGTGCTGTGGCGCCGGGGCGAGGCGTCCATTCGCGAGGTGTGGGAGGAGCTCAGGCGCCGGCGGTCGATCACCTTCAACAGCATTATGACCGTCATGAACCGGCTGGTGGAGAAGCGACTCCTGCGACGAGAGGATGGACGTGGGCGCTACCGATATACGCCGCGGATGGATCGCGAGACGCTCCTGGCGCGGGTATCCCACGACGTCGCGGAGGCACTCGTGGAGGAATTTGGGGAGATCGCCGTGGCCCAGTTCGTCGCGGTGCTGCGGGATGCTGATCCGGACAAACTCAAAGCGCTGGAACGGCTGATTCGCGAACGGCGGACAGGCAGGCGATGAGATTCCAGTGGGTGAGAATCGCCACGCCCTTCTTGCTGGTGATCCTCGGCATTGTTCTGTTCCTGCGATAGGCGAGCGGGGGATTCAATGACCGCGAGCCGGCGGTCCGAAGTGCTGCTCGCCGCGGTCAGACTCGAGCCGGACTGTAGTGCAGGGGCGCTGCTACGATGACCCTCGACCCGCCGCAGATCAACTGGGTCCTACCGTTCGTAGCCGGATTGGTGTCGTTCCTCTCGCCCTGTGTCATTCCGTTGATTCCCGGATATCTCTCATACGTATCCGGCATGTCTGCCGAAGAACTCGGCAAAGCCGTCCCCGGACGAACCCCGCGTGTCCTGGGCCAGTCGCTGCTCTTCGTGCTGGGCTTTGCGGCGGTCTTCGTAGCCCTCGGCGCCTCCGCGTCCGCGCTGGGCGCCGCGCTTGCGCAGTACCGATTCGTCCTCAACAAAGCCTCCGGTCTGTTCATCATCGCCATGGGATTGACGCTGACCGGGATCCTGAGGGTCGGCTGGCTGATGAGGGAGCACCGACTGCCGGTGGACGCGCGCGAGGTGGGCGCCGCGCGCTCGATCCTGCTGGGTGGGGCGTTCGCCTTCGCCTGGACCCCGTGCATCGGGCCGATTTTGGCCTCGGTGCTGCTCTATGCGGGATCGGTCGCCACAGTACAGGTCGGCGCGGTGCTCCTGCTGGTCTATGCGCTCGGGCTCGGAGTGCCGTTCGTGCTCTCGGGGCTGGCGTTCTCCCGGGCCGTCCACGCGCTGCGTTGGATGCGCCGGTATGCCCGGCCGATCGAAGCCCTCAGCGGGATCGCGCTCATCGCGATCGGCGCGCTACTGTACATGAACAAGATGTTCTACGCGAGTATCTGGGCACAGCGGCTCTTCAGCCGCCTCGGCCTCGACCTGTGGCGGTTTTTCTAAACGACCCCTGGAGGTGACTGTTGATGAAGATCGATCGCAAATGGCTGTGGGGTGCTGGCGCGCTGGCGGCGGCGGCCGCTCTCCTGGCGGCCGGCGTGCCGCTGACCACGCTGATTATCCTGGCGGCGGTCCTCGCCTGCCCGGCAGCGATGTTCTTCGGTATGCGCGGGATGCAGCATGGCGCAGGCGGGATGGCCTCCCATCGCGGATCGCAGGAGCCTCCCGCGGATTCCGCTGCCCCTACTGGGCCTGCAAGCGAGACGGATGGCCGGCAACCGGCAGTGAAATCGTAGACAGGCTATCGTGCGCTCGCAGAAGACTGCGGTCTTCTTCGCGGTTCTCTCCGTGCTGGCCGTCCTGGGCCTGGCTGCCGCTCGCGAGCGCCCACCGTGGAGCGCGCCGCTTGTCGGGCATCCCGCGCCTGACTTCACCCTGACGCTGTTCGACGGCGGCCGCCTGCGGTTGTCCGAATTGCGAGGCAAGGTGCTCGTCGTAAATTTCTGGGCCTCGTGGTGCACCGCCTGCCGCCAGGAGTCTCCCGTTCTCGAATGGACCTGGCAGACTTACCGCGCCAGCGGCCTGGTGCTGATCGGAGTCAATATCTGGGACAGCCGCCCGGATGCGCTGCAGATGATGGAGGAGTTCGGCAAGACCTACGCCAACGGCCCCGACCCGCAGGGAAGGATCCTCCAGGAGTACGGGGTGACCGGGGTGCCCGAGACATTTTTCATCGACCGCCGGGGACGCATTGAACGGAAACATCTCGGTCCGGTGACGCGCGAATTGATCGTGCGCCTCGTCGAGCCCTTGCTCGCTGCTGCTGAGCCATGAGGCTGGTATTCCTGAAATCCGCGGCGTCCCTGGTGGCTGCGGCTGCACTGTTCGCAGGCGTAGGGGTGAGCGCGCAGACGCTCGACGACCGCGTGCGCGACATCGCGCGCCAGCTGATGTGCCCGGTCTGCGAGGGGCAGACCGTGGCCGAATCCTCCTCAGAACTGGCAGAACAGATGCGGGCGGTGATCAGGGAGCAACTGGAGGACGGCCAACGCCCCGAGCAGATTGTGGACTACTTCGTCGCCCGCTACGGGGAGTCGATCTTGGCGGCGCCGCCCAAGCGGGGCCTGAACCTGCTCGTCTGGATCGGCCCGTTCGCCGTCCTGCTGGGCGGTGTAGGACTCGCCGTGAGAACGCTCCGCCGATGGACTCACCCGCCATCGCCCGGGGCTGCGGCCTGATATGAGCGACGTCGGAACCTTTGCCATCCGGGCGAGTCTGGTCTTTGCGGTGTACTCCATCGTCACTGCGCTCATCGGCGCACGCCTGCGCGACGAACGGTTCATTGTCTCGGGGCGCCGAGGGGTGCTCGCTGCCGCGGCGCTGCTCACCCTCGCCTCAGGAGCCCTCATCTGGAGCCTGGTGACGGCGAACTTCTCGGTCCTCTACGTCGCGCAGAATACCAGCCTGGCCACGCCGCTCCTCTACCGGATCTCTGGGTTCTGGGGCAACATGAACGGCTCGCTGCTCCTGTGGGCCTGGATCTTGAGCGCGTACAGCGCCGCTGTCGTCCTGACAAACCGGGGCCGCAACACCGTCTTGATGCCGCATGTGATCGCCGTGCTGATGGGTATCCTGGCCTTCTTCCTCGTTCTCCTGACGACGGCGTCGGATCCGTTTACCCGGTTGCAGGTGCCCCCTCCGGACGGCAGGGGACTCAACCCGCTGCTGGAGGATCCCGGCATGTTCTTCCATCCCCCCACCCTCTATCTCGGATACGTGGCGTTGACCGTTCCCTTTGCGTTCGCCGTTGCCGGGCTGCTGACGGGCCACCTCGGCCCAGAGTGGATCACCAGCACGCGGCGCTGGGCGCTCGTTGCGTGGTATTTTATGGGATTGGGGCTGGTGATTGGCGGTTGGTGGGCTTATCACGTGCTGGGGTGGGGCGGGTATTGGGGCTGGGATCCTGTGGAGAACTCCGTGCTGATGCCCTGGCTGGTGGTGACGGCTTATATCCATTCCGTCATGGTCCAGGAGCGCCGGGGCATGCTAAACGTGTGGAACCTCGCCCTCATCATTCTGGCCTTTGGGCTGTCGATTTTTGGGACGTTTCTCACACGGAGCGGCGTCGTGTCCAGCGTCCACTCGTTTGCCCGCTCGTCAATCGGTCCGGTGTTCGTGGCGTTCCTGGCGGCGGTGATGCTCAGCGCGTTTGCCCTCCTGCTGGCACGAATGGACCGGCTGCAGGAAGCACACCAGCTCGAATCGGCCTTGTCCCGCGAAGGGGCGTTCCTGTTCAACAACGTGGCGCTGGTCGCCGCCGCGGCCGCCGTCTTCATTGGCACGACGTTTCCGATGCTCTCCGAAGCAGTGCGGGGAGTCCGGATCCTCGTGGGGCCGCCGTACTTCAACCAGGTCTTCGTGCCCATCGCCTTGCTGGTGCTGCTGCTCATGGGCATCGGGACGTCTATCCCCTGGGTTGAGGAGACGCTGCCCCGGCTGGGGCGGCATCTCGCATTCGCGGCAACCCTTGCAGGAGCAGGCGGCGTGATCCTGTTGGTGTTCGGCGTTCGCAAACCGGGCGCACTCAGCGGCTTCATCCTGGTGATGTTCGTCGCCGCGGTGACCCTCGCCGAATTTGCCCGGGGAACGCGTGGCCGCCGGCGGATCGGCGAGACTGTGCCGCGGGCGGTCTATTCACTACTGCGCACCAACCCGCAGCGGTACGGAGGGTACATCGTCCACCTCGGCGTGCTCATGATGGTGGTCGGGATCACCGCCTCTTCCGGCTTCTCCCGGCAGATCGACACGACCCTGGCGCCAGGAGAAGAGGTTCGGATCGGCAGGTACGTGTTATCGCTGCAGCGCGTCGTTCCCTATCGGGACAGCACGAGGATCGGCATCGCGGCGCAGTTGACCGTTTCCAACGCCGGACGTGCGCTGGGGGTGGTCCAGGCAGGCAAGGTGGTCCACATGTCCTCGCAGCAGCCGCTCAACCTGGTGGGCATCAGATCGACACCTCGCGACGATCTCTATCTGATTCTCGCCGGCGTCGCGCCTGGCAAGGTCCGGCTGCAGGTGCTGCTGAACCCCCTGGTGTTCTGGATCTGGACAGGGATGGGCGTGATCACCCTGGGAACGCTGATCGCCGTGCTCCCGGAGTTGCGGCGCACGCGGCGCGCCGGAGTCACTCCGGCAACGGGGCGCGTGTGATCACCGGATCCGACCGTCCTGGCGATGTCGCGATCCGTGCGCGCCGCACAAGGCTGGGCTTCTACCTCATCGGCCTTGGGCTTGTGGCGTTTGCCGCGCTCGCGCTGGCCGCGACCGTGCTCCGCGCGCCCCGGCATTCGGGAACCATCGAGGTCGCCGGGCAATTAGTGCAGCTGCGAGTCGGCTTGATTCCCGATCCGCCCAAGACAGGACCGATTCCTGTTCAGATCACCTTGACCGACTCGTCGGGGAGCCCGGTGGCAGCAGAGGAAGTCATCGTCCGGTATAGCATGACACGGCAGGAAGCCCAGGAGACCCGGGCGCTGCCAGGAGCTTCCGCAGGGATCTTCCAGGCCCAGGTGAGGTTCGCGGACGTCGGCTCGGGGTGGATCGAAGTGGTAATACGCCTCGGCCGATCGGAGGGGCGGTTGCGCCTGCCCGTTGAAGTTCGGCCCAACATTTGAGGCCAACTCCGCAGCGTCAGCTGGGTGCCCGGCGATGCACAGAGTCCGACCCCGACCTTTAAAGTTCAGGCAGCGCCTTGCCGCCCTGGTTGGATTCGGCATCGCCGTCGCCGGCGGTATCGTGCTGCTCCTCCATACATCAGAGGCAGCATTCACCGAGCACGCGTGGTTTTTCATCGGCCAGGGCATGGTGATCGGAGGTGGGCTTGCGGGTCTGACCCAGCTGTGGGGCAGCCCCAGGCGGAGTCGCCGTTGAGTTTGCGCGCCGCGACGCATACACTGGTTCTGGAGACGCTGGCAAAGCATCCAGGGGACTGGGGAGACGTTGGAGTCACCCGTGACGTACCGCCGGCAGGCTAATGGGGCGTTGCTGGGCGCGATGACCGTCGCTGCCGCGGTAACAGGCGGCGGCACCGCAGCGTGGGGCTACGGCGCCGGCAGCGTGCGGGACCTGGCGGAGATCGCTGGACACGCCTGTGCCAGGATCTGGAGCGCGCTGCCCCCCGTGTTGCAAATCCTGCTGATCATCTCCCTTGCCGCCGGTGGAGTGCCGCTCATCCTCTGGATTGGCGCTGCGTTCAGGCAGTGGCAGAAGACGAGAAGATTGCTGCAGACGCTGGATAGCAGCAGAGATGCCATAGCACCGCGGCACCACGCACTCCTCGAGCAACTCGGACTGCGCTCCCGGATAAGAATCATTCGCAGCTTCCGGCCCTTCGCGATGACGGCCGGCCTGCTCAGACCGCGGATCTTCATCTCCACGGCACTGCTCGAGCTCCTCGAGGACGACGAACTTGAAGCCGTCCTGCTGCACGAGCAGGATCACCTTCAGCATTTTGACCCGTTGCAGGTCCTGATGGGCAAAACCTTATCGACCGGGTTCTTCTTCGTGCCACTGATCAGGACTCTGGCACGGCGGCATCAGGCCGCTGTCGAGTTGGCCGCCGACGAATATGCACTCGCCCGGCAGGGCGGAGTGGTCAGCCTATCGGCAGCCGTCCTTAAGCTGCTCCACGCCCAGGAAATCCTGCCCGCGGCGAGCGCTTTCGGGGGGATGACCAACCTTCGGCTCAGTCATCTCCTGGACGAACCCGTCGTCCTCCCCGCCGTGCCGCGCAGAGCAACTCTGCAGAGCGCGGCGGCCCTCGCGCTCGTGGCGGCGCCGGGCACACTCGCGCACGGAGCCGTCATGTTGTTAACGCAGGCTTCTTTCCTCTTCCGCTGCGCAGTGTAAGAGGTTCGGTTTCGCGACCCGCTTGAGTTTTCTGATCGCTGACACTACACTATGTAGTGGAAAGTCGTGGAAGAAATCGAAACGCGGATTCGTCGCGCCTCGCAGGTGAAGGATGATGGAGGGTATTCAGACGCCGGGCGTCGACCGGCGAAAATTTCTGAAGCTGGCGACAGCGCTTCCCGTCGTCGGAGGTATCATCGCGACCGTTTCCCCCTTGCTGCGCCTCTTGAAGCCGAACGTCGAGAGGTTCGGCATTTACGCGCCGATCCGAAATGATGCCCCTCGCGGCGATGTGACGGTCGCCGCAACGCTGTCCGAGGTCGCCAGACCGTGGGACTTCAAATACTTCGTGTTCACCCAGAAGTATCCGCAGTACACGCCCGAAGGCTTCAAGGCGGCGAATGTCCCCGGCGTGGTCGTGCGCCTGCCCTACAAGATCCGCCTCCCACTGTCCTGGGTGGGGGATGTGGGGCTGGAAGCAAAGGTCATCGAGAGTGACATCTACGTCTGCTCCCGCGTCTGCCCGCACCTCGGGTGTATCTTTAACTACGTGCCGAACTGGGAAGAGGTCACCGCAGCATATGGCGGATACGTGCCCCCGCCGAATCGCCGGCACGCGCTGATGGCATGCCCATGCCATTTGAGCATTTATGACCCCGCGGACAGGGACGTACCCGGTCGGGTCCTGTCAGGTCCGGCCCCGCGGCCCCCGCGGACCTTCGTGTTTGAGATTCAGGGGGAGAATATCGTCGTCACCGTCGTGGAACCTGGCGGGATCGCATAACGCGCGGAACCCGGTCCGGGCATCACGTCCGACTGCCTCTGCCTCATACACGTTGTCCAGGCAGGCCGGCAGAGCGGGTACCACGGGCTCATCACTGGATACGCGGTCGCCGCGAAGACGCCCGTATGGAAAGGTCACTGCCTCGGCCCGGAGGCAATGATACGAGGAGTGTGACATGTCAAACCGCAAGATCGCAAGACGCAACAAAGCAGCGGCCGGACCATTCGTCAAATGGTGGATCCCGGGCTTGACGCTGCTCGCGATTGTCGCCGTGTGGGCCGGAATATACGCCACGCGGCCCCGCGTGGCCGCAGAATCCGCTGAGACCGTCGTGGGTGACATCCCGCATATCCACGGGCTCGCGGTCGACCCATTCGACTCCAGGACGTTATGGATCGGCTCGCATGGGAGCCTGGTTCGCGTCACCGGTAACCGGTGGATGCGGATCGGGCGGCAGACCTACGACATGATGGGGTTTACCACACATCCTCAGGAGACCGGCGTCCTGCTCACCAGCGGGCATCCTGGTCCGGCAGACCGCCGGCCGAATCCGCTCGGTGTGGAGATCAGCCGCGATGGCGGCCAGAGCTGGCAGCAGCTCGCGCTGGCCGGGGCGGCAGATTTTCATGCGATGACGATCAGCCGCGCCGACCCCCAGAAGTTCTATGCATGGAACGTCTCGGGCCGCATCGGGCTGTACCGCAGCCGCGACGCCGGCAGGTCGTGGGAGTATCTCGGCGAGCGGGGTCCCGGGCGTGTCTTCTACTTAACAGTGCATCCTGCCAGGGGGAACGTCGTCTTTGCCGGGACAGATCGAGGACTCTTCATCAGTGAGGACGGGGGGAAGACCTGGCGGGCTCATCTCAGCGCCGACGTGCTCAATGTGCCGGTTACGGCCGTCGAGTTCCACCCCACGAACCCGGAGATCGCCTACGCGTACGCGGCAAAACCTGGACTCGGTTTGATACGCAGCACGGACGGCGGGAAACGCTGGACGCCGGTTGGCTTCTTCCTTGGCGATCAGGACGCCGTCGGCAATCTTGCCCTGGATCCCAAAGATTCGCGTGTGCTGTTCATCGCGACGTACAGCGGCGACCTCTATCGTTCAGACGACGGCGGCCGGACCCGCGAGCAGTGGGTATCGGCTGGCAAGGTCGTGGGGCGATGAGCGAGTTCGCTCAGGCCTGGTACCAGGTTCTCAATAGCCTGTTCCTCGGGCTGGGCGCCCCGCTGCGTGAGATCGCCCTGGCGCCCGGCGCGCCGCTCCTGGGTGCGTCGCTGCTGGGAATTCTGGGCGCGACCAGTCCGTGTCAGCTGAGCACGAATGCCTCGGCGATCGCCTACCTCGGGCTGTCCGCAAGCCAGTCTGGGAGACGGATTGCCTGGACGACGGGTGCGTACATCGCCGGCAAGGTCCTCGTGTACGGTCTGGCCGGCGTGATGGCCGTGATCTTGAAGGAGGAACTTCAGTCCGCCGCGATTCCGATGGTTGTCGTCACGCGGAAAGCGTTGGGCCCGTTGATGGTGCTCATCGGCCTGGCCATGCTCGGGCTGTGGCGGCCGCGGCTGGCTCTCGGGCATGCATTCAGCCTGCGGCTGCGTGAGCGGGTGGGGAGTGGGCCACTCGGCGCGTTGCTGCTCGGCATCGCTTTCTCGTTTGCGTTCTGTCCGACCCTGGCGCTGCTGTTCTTCGGCTATGTTATCCCGATGTCCGTCTCGAGCAGCGCCGGCGCCCTGTATCCCGCGGTCTTTGCGCTCGGGACAATGGCGCCGCTCATCCTGGTAAGCTCGGTGCTTGGATTCAGTGCGGAAACGCGGATGGCCGATCGGTTGCGCACCTGGAACCCCTGGATCCAGCGGGCCGCCGGGGCGATCTTTCTGCTGGCCGGGATCAACGACACTTTGCTGTACTGGTTCCTCTAGCGATGGCCCCGATCCGCCGCCGCATGCTCGTCGTCACCGCCATCGGGCTGGCCGTCCTGACCTTTCTCCTAGTCTATATCACCAGAATACGGACTCCCTCGCCCCAGCCACCCGGAGCATCGGCGCCGTTGTTCCAGCCCCTCGACCCGCCGCCGACCGCTGAAGCGCCCCGCGAAGGGGCGCGCGCGCCGGAGTTCGCCGCCGCGCGCTTCGGGGGCGGCACGTTGCGTTTGGCCGATCTGCGGGAGAAGGGGGTCGTGATGAATTTCTTTGCCTCGTGGTGCACGCCGTGCAAGGTCGAAGCGCCGGCCCTCGAGGCTGCCTATCGCAAGTACCAGTCGCGGGGGATCGTCTTCCTTGGTGTGGACGTCCAACAGGACACCTGGGACGATGCGGCCGATTTCCTTGAGGCATTCGGCGTAACCTATCCTGCGGTGCGTGACGCAAACGGCGAGATCGCCCGGAAGTACCAGTTGATCGGCCTGCCCACCACATACTTCATCGATCGGGACGGTATCGTGCGTGCAAAGGTCGTCGGCGCGTTCTTTGGGCCCGACGGCATCAACCACCTGGAGGGCCGGATCCAGTTGATTCTACCGTAGTCGCGCCGGACGAAAGCCCCTGAGCAGAGTTTGACAGCCCCATCTAGCGGACGTATACTCACCAGCAATGTGCCGGCGGCGTCGATGTGACGCCGTCGTGACATCTTCGTCACCAGACGGCGCATACTCGGACTCAGTCCCCGCATTGAGGGGACACACGGAGCACAGCCGATGCGACCACGGGCCCCGGTGTTGTGGGATTGGGCGGACGCTGAATTGTTGAGGAACCCGGCGATGTCATCATCGACCGGGCTCCTGTGTTTTCCCCCAACGCGTCCTCCGCGGACTGGGATGGGCGCAGCGTGGGCATGGAACCAGCATTCCGGCCCGTGCCGTATTAGGGGGAGATAGTACTCGACCATGCAGACCATCGCCGACTACTTAGAAGAATCGCAGCACGATCGCCGCATGCGCCGCACCACCCACCACTACATCTCCGACATGATCGAGTACTTCGGCCGGGACCGCGTCTTTGAAGGTGTCTTCGGCATGGAGAAGCAGCTCGACGACATCGTCAGTTACTTCCGCGCGCACTCGATGTCGATGGAGCGCCGTCTCCTGCTGCTGGTGGGACCGCAGGGATCCGGGAAGTCGATGACGGTGGATCGCCTCAAGCGCAAGCTGGAGGAGTACTCGCATACGTCGGACGGCGCCCTCTACGCCGTGGAGGGCTGTCCTTTCCACCAACACCCGTTCGACCTGATCCCTGCGGAGGTGCGGGAGGAGCGCGGCATCTTCTGGCACGAGGAGGCCGTGCCCTGTCCCGTGTGCGACCGGGTGCTGGCGCGCTCCGGGGCGTGGCGCCAGGGCCACGTGGCGCGCATCTACATCTCGGCGCGCGACAAGATCGGCGTGGCGAAGCACACGCCCACCGACCTGCGCCGCGAAGACATCACGAACTTCGTCGGCAACATCAACTTCTCGATGTTGAAAGAACGCGGGTCCACGTATGATCCGGACGCCTACGACTTCGAGGGCAAGATCATCTGGGGAAACCGCGGCATCCTGGACTGGACCGAAGTGTTCAAGAGCCGCCGGCAGCTCCTGTCCTTATTGCTCGAGCTCATCCAGAGTAAGCGCATCGACCTGGCCAGTTTCCCTACCGTGCACGTGGACGAAGTGGTGATCGGGCACAGCAACTACCCCGAGTACAATGTGTTTGTCTCTGAAGACATCATGGAGCCGCTGCGCGGCCGCATCCACAAGATCGACTTCCCGTACAATACCGATTGCGAAGGCGAGAAGAAGATCTACAAGTCGCTGATCGGCCGCGCGAACAAGATCCGCGGCGAGGACAAGCACGTCCCCGAGGACGTCTACGAGCTGGCCGCGCGCTACGCGCTGAAGACCCGCGAGGATTCCACCGGCCTGCGCGGGCTCTCCCCGCGCTTTTTCGAGGACGCGTTCAGCTACGGCTACACGCTGGCGGATCGCTGCGTCGATTTGGACACCATCGCAGCCGCGGTGGAGCGCACCTTTGACCACCAGTCCTTCAAAGACCTCAACGTCAAAGAGCTCCTCAAGCAGTTTGAAGAGACCAAGGTCGAGTTTATCAACAAAAAGATCGATGTCATCGTGGAGGACATCGTCCCCAGCCATTTCTACGACTACGCGCAGAACCTGTACATGAACTACCTCGACGCGGCCGCCCGCAACGTGGCCGGCGAGACGCTGGCCAATGGCGAGAAGGAGCTGGTGGACGAAGTCGAGGGCATCATGGTGCAGAAGCGGCAGATCAGCCGCCAGGGCCGGGTGGCCTTCGAGAACGTGCTGCTGGAGCGCAAGGACGAGCTGGCGAAAATGCGCTACACGGAGAACGAGCACCTGCGCCCGGTGATCAACGAGATCGTCTTCAACAAGATCAAGAACCTCCTGCGGCTCTACGAGAAGAGCGAGGAGCTCGACAGCAAGAGCCAGGAACTGCTGGACGTCCTCTACCGCAGCGCGACGCAAGAGTACGGGTACTGCGACGTGTGCGCGCGGTCGCTGTTCAAAGTCATCGGTCGAAGCTTCTAACCCGGGCACCTCGAGGCGGCACGCTGTGACTGCGTCATTCGAGAGGGCTATGCGGATTCACCGGGGGCGGATCGCCCAGTACAAGCACGATTCGCTGCTCCGCGAGTACCTCAAGCAGCACCTCAACGAGCTCATCCAGCAGAAGGAGCTCG
>JAHZOA010000109.1 GCA_020028455.1 Armatimonadota bacterium
TTTTACACGAACGAGATCCCGGACGAGATCCTCGTCCACAATCTGGAGCACGGCGGGATTTGGATCTCCTACCGCGACCCGAAGAACCAGGAAGTGATCGACAAACTTTCCGAACTCATCAAGCGCTTCCGATCAAAAGTCATTGTCACGCAGCGGTCGAGGAACGACAGTCGTATCGCCGTCGCGGCGTGGACGCGACTTGTGAAACTCGATCAATACGACGAGCAACAAATTCTCGACTTCATCAAGGCGTACCGGAACAGGGGTCCTGAGCGGGTGCCAGACTGAACTTCCGCGGCGCGGGGCCGTGGTGCCCGCTGCGCGCTAGCGTTTCAGTCCAGTGCGCTCGCCACGTTCGACGTAGGGCTTCAGACCCTGGCCCAGCAACGTCCGCCATCCACCGCTGTAGGACTGTCTGGTCTCGTCGGTGACCTCCCCAACGACACGGTGACTCAATCGCACTATCGTGGCAGTGTCCTGGCGCTCGAGGATAATCATGACCCGGCCCATGACAGCGCCGCGCATCCCGAAGGGTCCAGTTAACCCGAGTTCAGTCGGCCGACGGATCCGCGTCACTGTGGCGTAGAGTACGCCCTCGCCTTCTCCCCAGTCCTCATAGAACCGGCCGCCGAGTCGCGGCTCCAACACGACGTCGCGCGCTGTATCCGAAAAGGTGTGCGCCGGTCCCCACCACGCCGAGATGTCCGTGACCAGCCCTTCGAAGACGCGATCCAGAGGAGCATCGATTTGCACCTCGGCTTCGATGCTCACCGCATTGAGTGCTCCCTGCCCGTGCTCTGGCATCTGCTTCACTGCTCCTTTCCCGTTTTGCTTTCAATCCGTCTCTTCAGCCGCAGTAGTGACGCCGCCCAATGCTCCTGATATCCGCTGATCCAGCGTTCGTAGATCTGTCGGATCGGCACGGCGTTGAGGTGGTTCCACCGCTCGCGTCCGCGACGCTCGACAAGGACCAGCCGCGCGCGTTCGAGGATGTCGAGGTGCTTCATGATTGCAAACCGCGAGACATCAAACTGCTCGCATAGGTCGCCCGTGGTCCGCGGACCATGCTTCAGCAAGTCGAGAATGCGCCGTCGGGTGGGGTCGGACAAGGCCCGCCAGGCAGGCCCAAGTCCATCGTGATCCATATGTGACCAAATGGTCACATATTACTCGTGCACTGTCAAGAGGCGGGATGTCTCGACACGGGGCTCTAGGGCGTCTGGCTCATCTGCCGGACGGCTTCCGGCACCGAGGCGTACAGGGGCACGATGGCATCCATCCGGGTGAGCGTCAGCACGCGCCGGATGAGCGCCTGAGGGGGGATGACCAGGTGCAGGCGCTGATCGCGCACGCGCAGCCGTTCGGACAGCTCGAACAGGAGATGGAGGCCGCGGCTATCGAGATAGGTCACGTCGGACAGATCGACGACCATGCCGGGTGCGTCGTTCGGAGCGGCTTCGAACAGTTGCACGCCCACTTCTGAGGCATTGACGATGTCGATCTCGCCCTGCAGGTACACTATAGGGATCTCCTTGTCGCGTTCGACCCGGAGTGTCACCGTCGTCATGCACGAGCCTCCCGCTTCAGGCGCCGGCGCATGTGTACAGTAGTGCCGTCCTCGCTGGGTGCCACCTGCATGGTATCCATGAGGCCCTTCATCAGAATCAACCCTCGTCCCCGATGTTTCCCCCGCGGCTCCCGCCACTGTCCCCAGTCCCGGACGGTCACAAATATCTGTCCGTCTCGAACCATGGCCTCGATCTCCAGCCTGGCATCCGCGGCTTGATAGGCGTGCTCGATCGAGTTCGCGCAAGCTTCGGCGGTGGCAACGGAGATGTCGTAGATATCTTCTGAGTTCGCGCCCGCCTGCGCAAGCCACCGGCGCAGGGTATGCCGCACCCGTGGCAGCGAGTTCGGCGTTGCCGGGACGCGCAGCCGGAGACGCGCGGGATCGAGCGCCTCCGCCCGGAGGGCCAGCAGCGCGATGTCGTCTGCCGCACCCTCACCGCCCACCATGACGGAAAGGATCTTGTCCAGCAGGGCCTCCAGATCACCGGTGCCTCTCTCCTCTAACACCTGACTCAGTCGTGTCAGTCCCAGGTCGATAGACTCTCCACGCACCTCGATCAACCCGTCGGTATAGAGTACGAGCGTCGAGCCGGGCGCCAGCGTGGTGCTCGATTCTCGGTACAGCGTAAGGGGTGAGCCCCCGAGCGGCGGTGAGCCGTCCTCGATCGTCGACACCTGGCCGTCCGTCGTGATGGTCATGGGCGGAAGGTGCCCCGCGTTGGCGTACGTCACGGTCCACGTCGCCGGGTCAAAGATGAGATACAGCAGCGTGGCCATATCCTTGGGCTCGAGCAGCGAGTTGAGCCGCTCCATGACGATCGCGGGAGCATGTCCTTCCAGCGCATACGCACGGAGCGCGTGCTGCAGTTGGCCCATGACCGTTGCAGCCTCGATCCCACGGCCGGCGACGTCACCCATCACCATCGCAATTCGACCATCGGGGAGCGCAAAGACGTCGTACCAATCCCCCCCGACCTCGGCCTCGGTCTTCGCCGGCAGGTATCGCGCCGCGACGGTGACCCCAGGCATCTCCGGTAGGTTCTTGCGCAGCAGGCTGCGCTGCAGGGTTTCCGCGATACCTCGCTCGCGCATGTACAGTCTGGCGTTCTCGATCGCCATCCCTGCCCGCCGCGCGAGGTCTTCCGCCATCTGCAGGTCGGCCTCGCCGAATCGGCGACCGGACTCCGTGTTGACAAAGGTCAACGCGCCCAGTGTACGGTCTCTGCCGGGAAGCGGCACGATCATCGCGGATCTAAGACCGATCGTTCGAAGGATTTTCAAGTGCTCTTCATCCTGTGCCGCCTGCTCGAGCATCGAGTCGGTGATCTCCGCATACAGCTCAGACCGGCCGGTGCGCAATACGTTCGGCACGCCGGTCGGCGAGTTCGGGTCCGTCGGGTAGCGCTGCTGGACATCAAGCGCCAGTTCGACTTTCGCCGGATCCACATGTTGCACGGCCAGCCGGCGCACCTCGCCTTCCTCCGCGGCAATATCCACGACGCACCAATCCGCGATCCGCGGAACCGCGAGGCGCGCCACGTTGCCGAGCGTCGCCTCGTAATCGAGCGAACGGCTCAACTCTTTACTCGCTTCTGCGAGAAAGTGTAATACGTCCTCACGGTGTGCTACGGCCCGGCTCATGGCCGCCATGCCCGTGGACAAATCGGTGATCTCGGCCGGCCCTTCAACTGTGACCAATGTCGGCCGCTCCCCGCGCCCAATCGCCAGCGCGGTTTCCGCGAGCCGCCCCAGGGGACGAATCAGCCGGCGGGCAATCATCATGAAGACGAGAATGGCCGCCAGGACCGCGATCGTAATCACCGCCACCTGGCGGAGGGCGAGGTTGCGCAGCCGTTGCTCGAGCGGAGCGAGCGGCCGTGTGAAACCGAAGACCCAACCAGTGGAGGGAATGGGGACAAATGCGCCATACCGGCCTTCAACGCCGAAGAGCGATGCCTGGCCTGCCACCGGAACGACTTGACCTCCGAGCGCACTGCGGACAAACGGACTGGCGCCCACATCGCGTTGTCCACGAGTGATGCCTGCATATGTCGTGTGGAGCACAATCCCGCGGCGATCAATGAGCGTTACGCGGGCGTCGGACGGAAGGTTCGGGGGCAGCGCGCCGATCAGACGCCTCGGATAGAACGCGGCCAGCAGGTACCCTCGCCGTGTTCCGCCAGGTCCCTTGATGACGCGGCCGAAGGCCACGGTGACCTCGCCGGACTGCAACCCTATCACGCCATCGCTCCATACTGTGTCTCGCCCGGAGCGCAGCGCCTGAACGTATGAGCGCCTGGAGAGATCGATTCCCAATCCCTCGGCCCGTTGAGCCGCGATGACTTTTCCGGCGAGATCCGTCACGAAGAGGCTACGGAGTTCCGGATAATGCTGGATCGTCGTGGAGAGATACGACCCCGTGGTGTCCTGAGTAATGGGATCCGGGCGGGAGCCGATGGCCAGCGCCATGGCCAGTGTGGTTCCCTCGACATCTTGGATGAACGATTCAATCAATGTGGCCGAAACCCGCGCAATGGCGACGGCGTTCTCAACTTCCGCGATGCGTTCACGCGTGATCGTGTCCCGGTATGTAATCGCGGTCAGGAGCATCAGCACCGCGAACATGGCCGTGGCGGTCAGGATGAGGCTACTCTGCAGGCGCCAGCGCGGCATCTTCATCGCCCCGGGGGATCCTCGGCCCATGGAAGCGGATCGACCAGTGATCCATTGGTCCGCAGCGCCCAGTGGAGATGCGGCCCGGTCGCCAGACCTGTGCTGCCCACGGCCCCGATCAGCGTGCCCTTCCTGACCTGCTGACCGGTGCGCACGTGCAGCGCGGACATGTGGAGATAAGAGGTTACAATGCCTAGCCCGTGGTCAATGAACACGGCATTTCCACTGACGGGCAGCGACTCGGCGAGTCGCACGATCCCGTGGTTGGTCGCGTACACCGGCGTCCCAACCGGCGCGGCGAAGTCGGTGCCGCGGTGCCAGCCCCGCGGCTTTCCCTGATAGACGCTGATCACGCCGTACGGAGATGTCCGCCGCCCTTTCACCGGGACGATGAATGGATATTCCCAGTATTGGTCAAGAGATAGAGAGCGAAGGGCCGCGCCCACTTTTTGGCGCTCAATCGCCAGCAGTTTCGGGTCGAGGAGCGCGATCTTGTCAGGATCGAAGCGGAGGCGGCGTGTCGGGAACGACACCTTCCGGACTGTCAAGGTCCGAGCAAACAGTACGGCGCCATTGGGCGATTCGACAGTGATGCGGCGCGCGCCGGCCGTGGTGAAAGGATCCGTCCCAACGTATGTGCGGAGCCTGCCCGATCCAATGGAGAACAGTGGCCACACTTTCCCAGCAAACCTTACGACCGCGTCCCGGCCGACTTCAGCGGTCGATACCGTCACCTCGACCGCTTCTCCTTGTCGTACCACGGTTGTCGAGAGTTGGATGCCATCTGCCCGAGCGGCTGATGGCACCACCGTCACGGACAGCACAGCTGATAGACTGGCAATGAGCGCGAGCCGCTTGATCGGTGTCATGCCGGAATCTGCGAGTCCCATTCGATCTATACGCGAGCCATCCGATCAGGGTTTCACATAACCCGGCACCAAGCAAAATTCCCCCGGCCTCGACCTTGCTCGGCCTCTGTGCGCCGCCAGCCGCTCCGCGGCAGCACCGGTGGGCGCCACCAGCGACATCGTCCACATTGGCCAGCAGCAGATCGTCATAGACCTCAGATTACACTACCCTGGCTCGCTTCGAACGTCGACGCCGTGACGGGAGCGAACCTGACTGCAGGGATGAGTGACCGATGCGTACGCCGGCCACGTCCGTGATGGCGTTCAGTTTGCCCGGACGAAGGATTCCGATCGAGAAATACTCGCGTGCTCTCACGGTGCTATCCTAACCCTTTCCTCGTCGGCGGCACCGGCCTTGCTTCTAAAAGACACCTCAAGGGTTAAATGGGACTGGAAATCCTGAACAAGACGCCTGGCACGGGCAAGTTCGTAGCAAGTTATATGCAAGTTCATAGCAAGTAACCCTAATCTCTTTTGCTAGGGAGCGCCGTGAAAGATCTGCGAACGGAGATCCTGGAGCATAGGGTCAAAACGCGCACCGCGGACCTCGAGGAAGCCCAGCTCGAGATCCTAGAGCGGCTGGCGCTGGCCGCGGAGTTCCGTGACGACGAGACCGGCCAGCATACGCAGCGAGTAGGACGAACCGCGGCCATTCTGGCACGGGCGCTCGACCTCCCCAGCGAGCAGGTCAAGCTGATCCAAGGGGGCGCTCCGCTCCATGACATGGGCAAGCTCGGTATCCCCGACGAGATCTTGCGCAAACCTGGGAAGCTCACGGTCGAAGAGTTTGAGGTTATGAAGACGCATACGACGATCGGTGCACAAATTCTCTCGGGGAGCCGGTTCCCCATCCTTCAAATGGCGGAAGAAATCGCCCTCACACACCATGAGCGCGGAAGAAGCGCTTGCCGAGATTGAACTCCAACGGGGGCGTCACTTTGACCCGGAGATGGTGGACGCGTTCCTGCAAATCATCCGACCGCTCCTCAGTGAGGAAGCTTCCCTCCTCAGGCGAGTCGGGTAGGGGTAATTGAGACTGGAAATCTTCGTGGATGGGCATAGCACGAGCAGATTTAGTCAAGTCACATGCAACTTGATCGCAAGAAATGCCTGGGTAGATATCAATTGTTGCGTGAGAAACCTGCGAAACGCTGATGTCTAGTCTTCGGGTCCGGCTGGCGCTGCTGGTGATGGCCGCCGCTGTGCCGGCGCTGCTGTTCGTCTTGTTCAACTTCATTGAGCAGCGCCGGGAAACGACCGGTGACGCATACGGAAACGCCCTGCGCGTCGCCCGGGCCGTCGCGGCCGATCAGGATCAATTGATTGAGAGCACACGCCAGTTTCTCACCGCGATGGCCCTGCACCCCCAGGTCCGGTCGCTCGACGGCAAGATTTGCAGTGCCCTTGCCGCCAAGCTGCTCAGCCCGATTTTTGCGAACATCGGAGTGGCCACCCCTGACGGCAACATCTTCTGCAGCGCGCTCCCGCTAGAGGGCCCGGTCAACAACGCAGATCGCGCGTACTTCATCCGTACGATGGAAAGCCGCAAATTCGCGGTCGGAGACTTTCAGATCGGTCGCATTACCCACCTGCCCACGATCAATGCGGGCTATCCCGTGCTCGACCAGTCAGGCCGGATCGTGGCCGTCGCCTTCGCCGCCCTGGACCTGGGCCAGATCAGTGAATCACTCACCAAGACCGACCTTCCGAACGGTTCGACGGTGACGGTGATCGACGCCTACGCCACGGTCCTGGCACGCTTTCCCGACGCCCAGCAGTGGGTTGGTAAGACGGTCGACGAATCGCCGATTTTCAAGGCGCTCCTATCGACAAAGGGCGAGGGCACAGCCCAGACAGCCGGGCTAGACGGAGTGCGCAGACTGTACGGCTTCGCGACACTACCGAGCCCATCGGGGGCCGGGGCGATTTATGTTAGCGTCGGAATCCCGACCGCGGTTGCGTTCGGGCCGGCGACCCGCCAGCTTCTTCAGTTCGGGATCGCGTTCGGACTCGTCGCCGTGGCGATGGTGTCCATCACCTGGAGTGCGGCAAGCGGGCTCATCCTGCGTCCCGTGGACGCGCTGTTGCGCGCCGCCGGGCGGCTCAGTTCCGGCGATCTCAGCGCACGCACCGGATTGCCTCACCGCGAGGGTGAGCTAAGCCAGCTGGCCCAGGCGTTCGACCAGATGGCCGAGTCGCTACAGCGCCAGGAAAGCGAGCGGCGCGACGCTGCCGCGCGGCTCGGAGATATCAGCGGGACGCTAAAGGCTATCATTCAGGCTTCCCCTGTGGCGGTCGTCGCTACGGACACCCAAGGATACGTGAAAATGTGGAACCCCGCTGCGGAACGTATCTTTGGCTGGAGCGAGCAGGAAGCACTGGGCCACCGGGTGCCCTGGGTCGGGCAGGAGCATGAAGTGGAGTTCCACAAGATCCTCGCTGCGATTCTCAAGGGAGACAGTCTCAGTGACTTGGAGCTTCGCCGCCGCAAGAAAGACGGTTCTCCTATCGACATCAGCATGTCGACGGCGCCCCTGCGCGACTCTGCGGGTGAGATCGCCGGCATCATGAGCGTCGTTGCGGACGTGACAGAGCGAAAACGGGCCGAATCCGATCGGCTGGCACGAGAGGCGGCCGAAGCGGCGAATCGAGCGAAGAGCGAGTTCCTCTCGCGGATGAGCCACGAGTTGCGCACGCCGCTCAACGCCATCATTGGTTTCGGGCAGCTCATGGAGATGGACGCGGCCACGCCCGAGCAGCATGAAAGCGTGGACCATATTCTCAGGGCCGGCCGGCATCTGCTCAACCTGATCAACGAGATTCTGGACATTGCCCGGATCGAAGCGGGCCGGCTCTCCCTTTCCATCGAGCCTGTCGCCCTTCAGGAGATCGTCGAGGAGTGCCAAGACCTCATCCGCCCTTCGGCCGCCCAGCGCCGGATCGTACTGGACCTACAGACGGGTGTAGACAGTCAGATCGTCATGGCTGACCGCCAGCGCTTGAAACAGGTCCTGTTGAATTTGCTCTCCAATGCGGTAAAGTTCAACTCCGAAGGTGGGCGCGTCACGCTCTCCTGCACGTCCCGGCCGCAGGATCGGTTGCGCCTCGGCGTGACGGACACCGGTCCGGGTATCTCTCCAGAATCCCTCCGTAAATTGTTCACACCTTTTGAACGCCTGGGTGCCGGGCAGCTAGGGATTGAAGGCACGGGCCTGGGACTTGCGCTCTCCAAGACTTTGACGGAAGCGATGCAAGGCGTCATGGGGGTGGAGAGCATGGTCGGCCGAGGAAGTACGTTCTGGATCGAGCTACCAGTTGCGCGGGACGTTGCACCGGCGGCCGATGCGCGAGCACCCGCGGCCGCTGCAGTTGGCCCCACGGCCATTGCGAGAGCTGCGAGAACGGTTCTCTACATCGAGGACAATCTCTCCAACCTCAAGTTGTTGGAGCGCGTCATGGCGCGCCGGCCGGACGTGCGGCTGCTCACGGCGATGCAGGGACGGTTGGGCCTCGACTTGGCGCGTCAGCACCGTCCCGACCTGATCCTGCTGGACTTGGATCTGCCAGACGTCAGGGGGGATCAGATCCTCCGCACGCTGTGTGATGATGCCGCCACTGCCGATATCCCGGTGGTCATGCTCACCGCGACCGCCACGCCGGGCGAAATCGACCGCCTTCTGAATTCGGGGGCAAGAGCGTATCTAACGAAGCCCTTCGACGTCAAAGCGCTGTTCAAGCTCCTCGACGAGGTGGTTGCGGCGTGAAACTATCACAACATGCAAGAATCCTCATCATTGATGATGAACCGGCCA